>NZ_VXCS01000039.1:0-30774 GCF_052850545.1 Pseudoalteromonas sp. 1181_04 | reverse complement strand
TCAAGTATAAAAGCAGTGGGTGGCGGTGCTATATCTTTATTACGCAGGTGTATAATACTGCGTAAATTAATACGGCTTTGCTCAAGTGCTGCATGGGTTAAATACTGCCAATATTGCTCTGTTTGTATTTCGGCTATTGCAGGTGCTCTGCTACGCACTTCGTTTAAGTGCATTTGTAGCGACTCAACCTTGTTCATTACACTTTGTTTAGCTAAATCAATTTGGTTTGCATCAGTAAGTAACAGCGTTTGAATAGTGGTTAGCTCAGAATCAAATTTATACGCTTCACTTTGCCCCATGATGTTACGCCACTGCATAAGCGGCGCTACTTTTTCGAATAAGTCCCTGGCTGTGTTGGGCGCAAATTGATTAAGGCGTTTTAGATCTTTATAGGTTTCGACCACTTGCCAGTTGTCGCGCACCGATATTGATTCCATTGGCAGTAAACAAATATCGCCGTGAATTAATTTAATGGTTTGGTCAAACACATCCATATTGGCTTTTTTAAGGGCGGTTTGGGCAAGGGTTACCCGCGCTTCAAACAGTTTTTGCAGTAGAGATTTAGCTTGTTTTACGTCTTCTTCTTCTGGGTTTTCGTCAAAGTATTCAAAGTTTGCCCAGTGGTCGAATATTAAAAAGTGAGTTTTGTGCTTGCCTGCGCCATACAGGTTTTCGCATAAGCGTGTGCCACGGCCAATCATTTGCCAAAATTTTACTTTTGATTTTATGGGTTTTGCAAATACAAGGTTTACGCACTCGGGGACGTCTATGCCGGTGTCGAGCATATCGACCGATACGGCAATGCGTACGCTGTTTTCGTCGCTTGATTTAAAGTCGTCTATTAGCTCTTCGGCGCGTTCGTACTTTGAGTGAATAACGCGACAAAAATTAGCACCATGTTGTGGGTAAAGCTCACTAAACAGCTGCGCCATTAATTCGGCGTGGGCTATGTTACGAGCAAATATAATAGTTTTACCAGGTAGCTGGCCGTCTTTATCGCGCAGGCCTTTTTCCATTAAATTACGAAGTATTAGCCTGTTGGTGTCTTTATTTTTAATAGCTTCGTCTATTTGTTTTGCGTCAAAGTTAAGTTCGTTAGGGTCAATCCCTTGCTCTTCTAGTTGGGCTATTTGCTCATCGGTTAGGTTGTCTTTTTTAATGCCTTCGCGTAAAAACTGTGTGGTGTAACTTACAATTTTGTATGGGACTAAGTTGCCTTGTTCTATGGCGTCTTCAAGTGGGTAATTGGCTGTTGGCATTTTGTAATCACAGCTAAACAAATCACAGGTTGAGCGCGATACCATTTCTACCGGCGTGGCGGTTAAGCCCACTTCTAGCGCGTCAAAGTATTTAAAAATATCGCCATAAATATTGTAAATTGAGCGGTGCGATTCATCAGCCACGATCAGGTCAAAGTAGCCTACGTCGTACTTGTTCATTATGCGCAGCATGCCTGGGTAAGTCGCTATAAATACGCGCGCACTCGCTGCGGTATTTTTAGCGCTTTTTCCTACAATGTGTACTGGCTCTTTAGTGTGTTCGGTAAAGGCATTACCCGCTTGTTTACGTAGCTCTTTTCGGTCACATAAAAACAGTACGCGCTTTGCCCAACCCGCATCAAGTAAACGCTTAGCAAGCGCAATAGATACGCGTGTTTTACCTGTGCCGGTTGCTTGCACAATAAGCGCTTTGCGGTGTTTGTCGCTAAAGCGCTCACAAACACGGGTTATGGTTTCCATTTGATACAAACGCCCTGCTACTGCAGTATCTATTGGCGTGGTGTTTAGATCTTTTTTCAGCGTGCGCTGCTTTATTAAGTACTGCAGGGAATCTTTTGAATAGTAACCGTATAATCCACGGCTATTATAGCCTTGCGCATCATCTAGGATTTTTATATCCCACCCGTTTGAATAAAAAATAACAGGGCGTTGACCAAATTGTTTTTCGAGCGCGTTGGCATATAGCGTTGCTTGCTCACGGCCTTTTTCGATGTTTTCACGGGCGCGTTTGGCTTCTATTACAGCAAGTGGCTTTCCGTCGTCATCCCATAAAACGTAATCTATGTAGCCAGTGCCTGTTGGCGTTGGTTGCTCATTTACCTTTACTTCTTTGCCTACTTCATCGGTAGAAACATCATCAAGTGCAACATGCCACCCTGCTGCGCGTAAGTCTAAATCGATAATTCGTTTGCGGGTTTCGTCTTCATTAAAGTTAAAGCTAGATGTAATTGCACTATTATTTGTTTGCAATTCAGTGAGTTTATTTTGATCAATAACACTTTTAAGTTTGGCTGCTTCTTTTTGAGCCAATTGCTGAGCGGCTTCTAATTCATTTAACGCTTGTTTCAATCGAAGTTTATTTTCTTCTAGCTGCTTTGATAGTTGCTTATTTTGTTTTGCAAAAGCGGCATCTGTTTGGTTAGTTAATTGAGTAAGTTCGGGTGCAGTAAATTCTGGTAAGTCTTTTTGATCGCCATTGGCAAAAGCCATATAAAGATAACAAGAAATAAAGTAAGTTTCTTTTAAAATCCATACCGCTTCTTGCTGACTTACTTTGCCTTCGTGCGCTGCTCTGTTACCGCTTTTACGTATAGCATGCAGTTTATCTTGTATTTGTTGTGGTACTGCTGATTTAAAGTTGTCAGCAATGAGTTTATCTTGAAAAGTCGAATTAGGGTTGGCAGGTAAACAGAGCTCTTTATAAATGAAGCCTACGACTTTTTCGGCAAAGCAACGTAATTTAACCAATGAACTTTGCGGATCGGTAATCGCATACTCTTCTGCAAAAGCGGCTAACTGGTGTAGTTCTGGCCATTGTTGCTTAATATGTTCAAAGTTCATTGATTGCTTCATTCTTCGTTACTTCCTTATAAACTAATTTACCAAACTTATTTATTTTTATGCATTTGCAAGCTTGTGAAGTTTAAGCCGTTATATTTATTTTTATGTTATGTGTTACTGCACTTAACCAGTAGCTTGTTTCAAAACTTTGGTTATTAGAGTCAATCGCTATTTTTTTAGCAAGCTCGTTGGGTAACAAATTTTTTATTTTATTGTTTATCCGGCTGCGTGTTTGCTGTACAAACGTTTTTTCCATTACTTTTAAATTACTGTGTAAACCATCTCTAAAGTCTTCTGGTTCTACGCCAAACGTATCACGGAATATACGTAAATCACTGCTATTTTGCTGTAAATGCGTTAGATACTCTTTGCTGTAGCTCAATGTTTCTTCAAAGTTACGGTCAACAATTAAGCCAGTTTTTCCACTTTGACTATATTTGTTTAACCATAAATAAAAGGCGCATTCTTTGGCGGTAAGTTTAATTTCTACCCCTGCAAAGGTAAGTGTTTTTGCCTTAGCATTTACTTCAAGAGCTAAATCTTTTTTATGTGCTGAGTTTAAACTTGCTACTGTTTGGCTAAACGAGGCACTTTGCATATTCGTAATGAGGGTTTCGTCGATTGATTGGCGCATACGTACAAATGGTATTTCGGCAAGTGTAACTTGCGCATTTTTACAGTTAACTTGTTTGCCATTTTTACCGTCGATCATGTGGTTGTATGGTGTTGGGTAGTAAAAGTCTCTTACAAATTCAAACTCGTCGTTTACAAATACGTGGCTGAGTGAATCTTGCTCGCCCCCTAATAATGACATTGCATAACCTAAATAAAACGCCATGGTTTTCCGCCCACCCGCGATTGAGGCATGAATACTAATGTTATTTTTATTAGTAAGCTCAAATACTTTACGGGTAATAAAATCAGCCATATAAGTTTGTTCTATTTCAGATTTTGCATCATCAATAGGTTGGCCTTTGTTGTCTTCTATTAGCCATATATTTTCATCGGGAAGTTTAATATTGGGAAGTTGGTAGTCTGCTATTAATTTAGCTAAGTGACCTTGCTTAAATAGTCCATCAGTAAGCATAGCCTTTGTGCTTTTTGTAGTTATAACAAAAATCTCTTCGGGTATCGGCTTACCCTGCTGATGAAGAGCGTAAAGCGTCTCAGTTAATACTTGAGGGCTTGCACCAATAACTATTAGTAGGATATGTTTCATCAAGAATCCTTTTGTTGAATATTTAGCATCATAGCCAAATTTGTAACTGAATGGAACTTGTTTGAGTTCAATGAATTAAGTTACTAGATAAAGGGGGCGTATTGATATATAAAATTAGAAGCTTTATTGATAAGCACAAAAAAGGACGCCATGAGGCGTCCTGATATAGAATAATGGCGGGAGGGAGGGATTCTTAAGAGCCCAACAACCCACTGATTATCAATAAAAATACCGAAAACAATAAACACAAGGAATACCAATAGGTATACTAAAAGTTATTTATTTTTAAAAATAACCAAGGCGGCCTAAAGAAAGCTCAGCTTGCCCTACTCCTCCCAAGCATCTAATAATCTAGTAATCTTACCATCAATAGTTGATAAGTTTTCTCTTATAGCTTTTAAGTCAAGGCTATCATCAAAAGTTCTCTGTTTGTGTTTGTAAGGTTCTTGTACTTTTGTATCTTTAGAAATCAGCTTAGGGTTTTTCCTAGCGTAATTTATTAGCTTTTCAATATATTTAGATTGAGATATTTCATCCGCGGCACTTAACGTCTTTAGTTTATCACGCGCTGATTTAGACACCTCGAGCTGAAGTTTACAGACTTTATTAGAGATATTGTTTAAGCCTCTTTCATAGCTTTTCCATGCTTTATAGAGCTTATCAAGACTAACTTTTTGACTATCTTCATTATCACTTATACGTTTTATTTCATCTCTAATAAAGCTATCTAATGTGGCATCTGGAGATTTAAAATAACTACTGTAACTGTCATAGCGGCATGCTAGCCATTTACGCAAATCTTCATTATCTTCATTAACCCACGTCAAAATCTTCTTGCTAGCAATCCGATCTGTCATTAGTTCTTCCCTGTGTTTTACCGTTTGCGGATGTTATCGAAAACAATAATCCAATACCAATTTGTAAGCAACTGCTTTGCGATCAGAATCTACCTCACCTCCTGATTAAGCTGTGCAATTAGGTACCAGCCAAAATCTAAATTAGTTATTAAATAGAACTCACATCAAAACCTCACCAGGTACCTTTTAGATACTAAATTAAATCCTCAACATAACTCCCAATCAGACCCTAAATTAGACTCTAAATTAGAAGGTAAATTAGACTTTTAAAAAAAATAAAAAGTCTAAACTAGAGTCTAATTGAGATTAAATGTCACACCTTTTTTAAATTACAAAATAATACCCTGTTATTGTATTTATTAATCTATTCTGCTCTACTAGCAGGTATACTCCCCCACACGAAAACAATCGAATGAATGAGTTTTTTACTTTCACAACTAATTTATCTCCATATACAAAGTGGGTGTTAATTCGCTTAATTACAGGGAGAGTAATTGGAGACGAATTATCTAAAGCTGACTTCATTGAATTCGGGTGTACACACAATAAACTCGTAAGAGTAATAGAAGAGCTACAAAAAATTAATGCAATTTCAAAACTCGAATTTGAGAGCTTTAAGCGTGGACGACCAGCACTCTCATACAGTTTTATTTACAATTGCCCTAACAAAATTGATAAATTAATACCTAGTGAAATGCTAGCAAAGTTAGAAGGACTCAAACTAAGAGTGCCTATAAAGTTGGTATGGTCTTTCTTTGCATTAAACCAAGATGAGCAGGGTTACATCGAAGGCTTTTCAGTAGCTAAAATAGCTAAAGCATGTGGGTTAAAAGTAATAGAGGTAAAAACAGCTATAGAGGCTCTAAAAGAGAAAAAGATTATCTTTCAAGTAATCAGAGGCTGCACTTTAAAAGCACCTGTAATTACAAAAAACAATACAATAATAAGTACTTTCAGAAATAAAAATTTAAAGCGTGCATCTTGCTTCAGAATCATGAGTGATACCCAGCAAAAGTTTTTATATCTAGTTATTACCCCTCCACTAACTACTCCTTACTCCTTGTCTCGCAGTAAGAATAGAAATTCATTCACAGCAATACTTTTAGATTTTTTGAGTAAAGAAAATGTTAAAGAAAAACCGCTCTTAAATTTACTTCGTTTTGAAACAAAAGAATCAAATATCACCACTGATTATTGTCTTTATGAATTACAGTTCCTAACACAACAGCCTAGCCATATTTTTGATTATTTTGACCAAATACTATTTAAGTTAGTATCTCAAGGCTTGTCGCATTTACTTAATCACGGTACTAATATTAAGCCCATATGTGAGGAAGATACATTCAATCTTATTTTAAGCCCTGCTAACTATGAATTTGCAACAAACTTGGCTGGTCTTATAAGTTCATATTTGATCACTCATTTAGCAAATATACTTATTCACTATATTTTATACGCCTTTTACTCTCATAGAGAGAAAAGTGATGATCTTGAAGATGTTGATCAAGCAAAATACTTAACTTGGATACACTCATTAAATAGCTCAAGGGATAAGGTAGATATTCAGATAATAAAGACACAGATAGTAGTCACGTTACAAGATAGCAGAACAATTGAAAATTTCGTTTTATCTACAAATTTAGACCTGAGTGCGAAAGTCAAAATTTTAAAAGGGTATTCAGAGTTTAAAGAGCCTAGATCACTTCTAAAAGATGGTGAATACTCTATCTTTCAATGTGTTTATAGTTTATTTGCTCATTTTTATAAGACAGTCATAACTTCAGAGCGATTATGAATACGCTAAACAATATCACAGCAATGCGTTAATGAAATTAGCTATCACAAACTGAGCTGGTTTTGTTAGTGTAAATTTCGGTTTGGTAATATTTATTAGAGTTACTAGTAACTAAGTCATTATCACCACAAATACAAATTAAAAAACTACGATTCATACACCTGATATGAACTAATACTAATCAGGATAAAGATAATGAATAATCCAGCACAATACCCAGTAACTAGCAACCCTACCTACAAGCAATATCAAACACTCGGCAGAGACAATCAGCCCTTAGTTACTCCCTACTTAGATGCAATTGAAAAGGTAATGAATGCTGCATGCGCTGAACATAAAAGAACGTTTGCAGTGAGAATTGATTTAAGACTACCTACATATTCAAATACGGTTAATTTAGATAGCAACAAAGTGTGTACTCGGTTTGTTGCCTCCCTTGATGCACAGATTAAAGCTGATACAAAACGTAAAGCTCGTGTGGGTAAAACTCCACATTCATGCAATATTAGATATATTTGGGCTAGGGAGCAGAACACTGCTCACCACCAGCATTATCATTGTGTGCTGTTTTTCAATAAGGATAGGTATCACTGTACGGGTAAAATCAATGGAGAGGGTGATAACCTGTTTACTCGAATAGTTAAAGCCTGGGCGAGTGCTTTGACGTTACCTTTTGATGAAACAATGCAATTAGTACATCTACCAAATAATGCACACTACTATCTTGATGGCAACAAGCCGAAATTTGTTGAAGACTATCATGCTCTGTATTATCGACTGAGTTACCTCGCAAAGCTTAATACGAAACAATATGGTTCAGGGCAGCGTTGTTTTGGTTATAGTCAGAGGTGATATCTAATTAAGACCTGTGCTTCTCATAACTTGTTCTAATGCGCTTTTGAGACCTTCAACTAGCTAAATAAGCTTAAACCCTTAGTATATAAGGGATGGCAAGTTCCCAAAATAGCATTACGAGAAGCGCTATTTACACTACAAAAGCAAAAAAAGAACGCGCTGCAAAAATGCGTTCTTTGTTTACTTCTAATCAAATAAACTCGCTACACCAGCCAACAAGCCACTAGCAACTGCTAAAGGCACTGTGACCGGTGCTGAGGCAACACCTAGCCCAACCACAACTACTCCCGACACAGCTGCGCCAGCTACAGCACCAGAGCTCACAGCAATGGCTGTTCGGCTAAGTGAGGGCTCAGAACTGCCGGTTATTTGTTTAGATACCTCATTTCCTACTACACCGCATGTAACGGCTTTTTCTAACGACATAACAAACTTACTCCTATCATATGTAATAAATTTATAGCTCTAACTCATCAAAGTCTTTATCGATTTCCTCCTGAGTTATGCCAATGTAACGAAGTGTTGTTGCTTCGGAGCTATGGCGAAGCATTTTCATTACACGGGCAATATCTTGGGTTTTATGATAGAGGTGATAACCTCTCGTTTTTCGCATTGAGTGCGTGCCTAACTTTAAATTAAGCTCTTCACCCACTAACGCAAATGCTCTTGTTACAGCCCTTCGAGATAAGGGCCGTGGTATTGAACTTTTAGCTTGTTGATTGCGATACGATTGAAATAGGTAAACATGGTTAGGGTGAGTAACGCGTACTTCGTGGATAAACGCTAATGCTTTCTGATTAAGCTTAATCTCTGCTAGCTTTCCTGTTTTACTCTCAAATATAATTAACCTGTCGTTTTGTATATCCGTAAATTTAACAGACAACAAATCAGATATACGCAATGCTAGGTTCAATCCTATATTCCAAATATGGCTCATCTGCTTAGAGCAACGTTTTTCGAGCAAGTAACTAATTAACTTAACTGTATCAAGGTCCTTAATCGCTTGTACTTCAGTCATAAAAACCTCCCTTTATTCAGTAGTAACCGTAACCTGATAGCAACCGGTATTAAAATAATCAACAAAGTTTGTAATGAACAAAGATAATAGCTCTTTACCTTCCCTAGCATTCAACCAACCAGTCAAAAAGTGATAGACCTGCTTAATGCTAAAACAAACGTCTATTTCTTTTATTAGTTCTGGCTCAAATCGCCCCTGATATGAAAAGTCGGTAATATAAACAAGCTGCCAGCTGGTGGCCTGTTTTTCTAGTCGAACCTCCACAGGATGAAAACCTCCAACTTCAGGACTGTAGTCTGGATCTCTAAAGTTGATTATTATCGCCTTAGCTACCCCTACAGAATCCCTTCCCTCTGTAATTGCGTTTACAATCACATCAATAAATGACTCAGGTACATTCAAACCTGCTACTTGTTCTATTTTAATAGCCATAACTTACTTCCTTTAAATTAAGCCATGTTCAGCAAATGAATAACTGGTTTCACCAATGATGATGTGATCAAGTATTGAAACGTCAATTAAGCTAAGTGCTTGCTGTAACTTTGTGGTTATAAGTTTGTCAGCTTGTGAAGGCGTACTAACGCCTGAAGGATGGTTGTGAGCCAAAATAATAGAGGCTGCATTTAGCGCTAATACTTCTTTAACCACTTCTCGTGGGTATACGCTTGCAGCGTTAATAGTCCCCCTAAATAGCTCTTTGTATTCGAGTATACGGTTTTGACTATCTAAAAACAGGACTGCAAATACCTCATGCTCTATTAACGTCAGCTTATGCCTTAAAAACTCTTCACTGTCTTTCGGGCATGTTAAAGCCCCATGCCTAAATTGCTTCTGAGCGATTATGTAAGCAGCAGCTTCAAGTATTTGTTCATCACTTACTGGGTGATCAAATTCGTATAGTGACTTGTTATTTTGCATTGTTATGCCCTCTTAATGGTTTATGCAAAATAGTGATGTATATGCTTAACGTTTTTGTTTCGCCCCAGTAAAAAATTACTACCCCCGGAAAGGATATGTACTACTAACCTAACCGGAGAAACACCATGCGTTTAATCAAATTAAAAGAAGTTTTACATATCACAGGCTTAAGCCGCTCAACTGTTTATCGCTTTATGAGCGCTGGTGGGTTTCCAATGAAAGTTGAACTTGGTGGCAACTCAGTAGCCTGGGTAGAAAGTGAAGTTGAAGAATGGATAAGTGAAAAAATTGGGAAAAGGGACACTATAAATACAGCAGCTTAAAATGCTACCCCATATCGGGGTAGCTTTAATAAAGCCTACTGGCTTAATTCATAGCAAAGTCTAAAGCCGGTTTTAACACCTTTGTACTTGCCAGTTGAATCTCGCGGACCAGATGCCCTTAATACATGAGCATAGCCATAAAAAGAGGTTAAACTTGCTGAACGAATACTTACACCTTCCAACAGCCATTCTGCAAAAAAGTTCGAGTCTATAAACTTTAGCCCGTTTTTTTCAAAGCAAGTTAAATTGTCAGGAAAACGCAGTGTTAATGCATCAAAGTCACTCTCACTCATATAAGGTGGATGATTTGGGTATTGCTTGCCGTTAGGTGTATAAAAGGTCATAAAGCCACCGCTTTTAAAGCTAGCATTTACCCCTAAGTCGTTATCCCTAACAGCTAAGTACTCGTCGTATGCTAGTAACCTTAGTGGAACGTTTGTTTCTTTTTCTGCCCAGTTTATATATGCTAAAACATCATAAAAGGTACATGTTGCGGCTAGCTTTTGATCCGTCTCGCTATTTAATGGGGGTAACGAGTCGCCCTTTCTGGTAGCAAAATATTCATGGTTTTTATGTAAAAAATCATTTAGTTCATCTATGGTAATCAGCTCTGAAACCATTAACTCTTTATTTGCTAGCCTAACTTTTTTAAAGCCATATAAGTGCTTATTAGAACTGCGGCTTTCGATAATATAATCACCAGAAGCTTCATAATAATTCTGAAGTATTACAGGTTGTCCAGGGTAATTTTTCGTTAAACCACCATTAGCATAGTAATGTCGCTCTGCTAAGTGACTATCTAATTCACGATTACCTTTATACGCGAAGTATTCCCAACGCTTAAAACGATAGTCTTCAATAAAGCTTGGTATATCAGCTCGCTTTAGGTAATCACCGTATATTTGATGCGTGAAAACTTTATCTCTTTGGTTTTTAATTACAAAGTCATAGTTGCCACTATTGTCAGAAAGGAAAATGAGATTTTCGTTGTAAGGTATTACATTAACCCATCCACAATCACTAGCCTGAAGCCACTCATTTAATGCATTTGAAAAAAACTCCATTTGTTTTTTTATTGATTCAATTTCAGATTGAAGCGTTCCCTCTTCAAAATAAACTTCTACCTCTGAATCAGGGCCATAACAATACGTATCACAAAGATTATCCCCCAGTAAGTTATAACAACTGGATACAGTATTATGATTCTTAACTAATATTAGTTCTGCAGCAGTAGTTACTATCTCTTTGTGTTTAACTACAGTTGGAGTAGCGTCTTGAGCTTTATCATCAGTGATAAAGTCTATGAAACTTGGTAGGCTTGATTTATCGACCACCATAAGAGCTATTTTTGCTGATAGCCCTTGGGATAAAAGCTCTTGTTGGCGCTCACTTAATTCGGCTATATCATAGCCATCACGGAAAACCTTTAAATGGATATCGTCAGTAATTATACTTTTCCAGCCTTTATCAATCTCAAGCGCTGCATTTAGCTCATGCATATCCCAGGCTAAAACATCTGAAAAATCGAAGTCGTGCCCAGTAAATAACTTACTCGGCATCTGCCCTTTTGAATAAAACAGTCTTTCAGATACTTGCTGGTGGGTAAATTGTGTGTAGCCTAGTTGCATTCCACGGTATTTATGCTCAAGTAAATTAACTCGTTTATGCAAGTTATGCTTTACCATAAATGGCTTAAGCTTTTCTTGAAACTCATTTGCGTAGTTAGCAAAACCACCCTTAATACCTAGGCTTTTAGCTAGTATATTAAGCCTTGTGGTAGGAGATATTTTTTCTCTGTCTTTAATAATTTTTTTAGCTGAGTATTTTAAGTTATCTGGTGTTAAACCCGTTACAGGAAGTATATGAAATTTGTCTAAAGGGATGTATGTAGTTGGAACTGAGGTATTGTTTTTCATTCTATAACCTTAAAAAATAGTTAAAGCCCCGTTGTATATGTTAAACGGCGTACTTCTGGCTACTAAGTCCAAGAATGAAGTGTATATCGTAGGTGTGATGTAAAACGATTCGAGTGCTTTGTTTTGTAAGAAGTACATTACAAACCGCAGGTAAGCCTCTACCCTTGAAACGTAATTTAATTGCAAATACTTTTAATGTCAAATATTTATTGTAGTAATTTAAGAAACAAACCACATCAACTCATTTTGATTGCACCTTTAAATTTGTCTGATATAGTTACTACAAAATAATGATTTAGTATATTTATGACTAATACCGCATTGGATGCACTCACACATGCGCAGAGGGAACGCCTAGCGTTCATAGACTTTAATCTGCAGTACTTTGGCCAGGTAGCAAGAGCTGATTTAATTCAGCGCTTTCAAACAGGCCTAGCAGCGTGCACCCGTGATTTTGCGTCCTATAAAGAGCTTGTTCCACAAAACCTAGTATTGAGTCATACAACCAAAAGCTACCACAGGCTTGAAAGCTTTAAACCTTTATTCAAACATAACGCTGAGTATATTCTCAGCGCTTTATGCCGTGGTTTTGGTGATGGCTTGTCTAGCGGCAACCAACCCAGCAGTTACTGCCAAGATGCAACGCGCTTAATACACCCAAATAGCGAAACAATCGCCACTATAATGCGTGCTATTACGTCTAAGCTCGCTTTAAAGTGCCAATACACATCTTTAAGCTCTGGCACAACTTTAAAAGAATTAGTCCCCCACTCTATTGTAAATAACGGTACCCGTTGGCATGTACGCGCCTTTGATAGATCAAGCCAAGAATTTAGAGATTTCGTTACTACCCGTATTGAATGCCCAAAAATACTGCAACCTCAGATTAAACCTGAAGAATCAGCAGATAAAGACACCCAGTGGCACACCATTTACGATATAATTTTAACTCCGCACCCAAAGCTACAATACCCAAAAGCAATAGAGCTTGATTACGCTATGGAAAACGGGAAATTACAGTTAGAAGTAAGAGCTGCTCTATTGGGTTATTTACTTAGGCAGTGGAACGTAGACTGTACTAATGAGGCATGTTTAGATAATAATGAGCATCAATTGTGGCTGCAGAACAAACAATCACTCTACGGGGCTGAAAATTTATCTATTGCGCCAGGTTATAAGGAATAAATATGAGTAATGGAATAACACCATATCATGCAAAATACTTTGCACATGAATTATCGATTCTTCATGCCAATAATGGCGTAGACAGGCTTTCACAATCGTTATTCGATGCTAGTGTTGATTTAAACCCACACCAAATTGAAGCCGCTTTATTTGCATTAGATAACCCTTTAAATAAAGGTGTAGTGCTAGCAGATGAAGTAGGTTTAGGTAAAACCATTGAAGCAGGTTTAGTACTTTGCCAATATTGGGCCGAGCGCAAACGTAAACTACTCATTATCTGTCCTGCATCACTGCGTCGGCAATGGGCTCAAGAACTACAAGACAAGTTTAACCTACCATCACAAATACTCGATGCTAAAACGTATAATCAACTACAAAAATCAGGCATATATAACCCGTTAAATAACAAGCAAGTAGTGATCATGTCATATCACTACGCAGCAAGGCTTGAAGAAAAGCTCGTAGGGCATATTTGGGATTTAGTTGTTATTGACGAAGCCCATAAGTTGCGTAATGCCCACCGTGAAAGTAACAAAATGGGCCAAGCTTTAAAGCGTGCTTTATTTGGCAGAAAAAAACTTCTATTAACCGCAACACCACTGCAAAATTCTTTAATAGAATTGTACGGTATGTCTACGTTAATAGACGAGCATATTTTTGGCGATGACAAAGCCTTCAGAAAGCAATTCATGCAAGGCGATAGTGACCAGCAAGAGCTTAAAGAGCGCCTCGCTGGTTTTGTTAAACGTACACTGCGTAAACAAGTACTTGAATACGTAAAATACACGCAACGAAAAGCTATAACAGTTCCTTTTACTCCATCAGACCAAGAACAAGCTTTGTATGATGCCGTTTCAGCATTTATTGAAAAAGATGACAGCTATGCATTACCTAAACGACAAAAACACTTAACAGGCCTAATATTACGTAAGTTACTTGCTTCTAGTTCATATGCAGTATTAAACACGCTTCAAGTTATGAAGTGCCGGCTTGAACAGCTTAAAGAACAACGCGGTGATCATGATGATGACTTGTTGCGCACCATAATTGAAGACGATGATTTAGAAACTGATTATTTAGATGAAGAAGATATCGATGAATTGCTTGGTGAAGAAGCCGCCAAAGAAGTTATTGATGACAAAAGGTTAGATCTAGAAATAAAAGAACTTGAAGGATTTATCTCTCAGGCTGAAGGTATTCAGAATGATGAAAAAGCTAAGGCTTTACTAAAAGCGTTGGAATTAGGTTTTGCTCAAATGTCAGAAATGGGTGCTGCAAACAAAGTCATTATTTTTACTGAATCCAAAAGAACGCAAGCCTACTTAGCATCTTTCTTAGCGCAACATGGCTTTCGAGATAAAATAGTTACTTTTAGTGGTTCAAATACCCAGCCTGAAGCGACAGAAGTATATAAATCATGGCGCGAGAAACACGCAGGTTCAGATATAGTCACCGGCTCGCCACAAGTAGACAGAAGAACAGCGTTAATTGAGCACTTTAGAGATAGTGCCGAAGTAATGATTGCAACAGAAGCTGCCGCAGAAGGTGTTAACTTACAATTTTGTTCATTACTTATAAATTATGATTTACCCTGGAACCCACAGCGCGTAGAGCAACGCATAGGCCGTTGCCATCGTTACGGCCAAAAATTTGATGTAGTTGTGATTAACTTCATGAATCAGCGTAACTATGCAGATCAACGAGTACTAGAATTGCTTACTCACAAGTTTACGTTATTTGATGGCGTATTTGGCGCATCCGATTCAGTACTAGGTAGCCTTGAAAGTGGTGTTGATTTTGAAAAACGTATTCAGCAAATTTATCAAGAATACCGCTCGCCAGCAGAGATTGAAGCGGCTTTTGAAACATTGCAAAAAGAACTTGAAGCCGATATCAACGTTAAAATGCAACAAACACAAGAAGCTCTGTTAGAGCATTTTGATGAAGATATACATGATTTACTCAAAATAAAGCTAGATCAAGCAAACGAGCGTCTAGATAAAGTATCTAGATGGTTTTGGGCCGTTACTCAGCACCAGCTACAAGAGCAGGCTTATTTTAACGAGCAAGACTATACCTTTACTTTAACCAACCAAGTAGCCGAACAAGCTCAAGGTAAATACCAGCTTATTCGTAAAGGCACACAACCTGAGAACACAGCTCAACAGGCTATTGATAGTCATGCGCACAAATACCGTATTACACACCCCCTAGGAGAGTATGTAATCGATAATGCAAGAGTGACTGACACGCCTAAGAGTGAGATAATATTTGATTATCAAAACCATCCTACAAAAGTGTCGGTCGCAGAAAAACTACAAGGCCAGTCAGGCTGGTTATCATTAAACTTGCTAAGAATAGAAGCTTTTCAAACAGAAGAACACTTAGTCTTTACAGGTATTACCGATAAAGGCCTGTTAATTGATGCTGAGGCGTGTAAAGCGCTGTTTAATGTTGGTGCTACAAAAGTGAGTAGTATTGCATCTGATATCCCAGAAAAGTTCCTTGAAAACCAAGCTAGGCAACTTGATGCCAAACTTGCAGAGGCAATGGATTTAAATAATCAATACTTTCAGGAAGAAAGAGAGAAGCTCGAAAAGTGGGCAGACGATAAGGTACTCGCAGCAGAACAAGCCCTTGTAGATACCAAAAACCAAATAAAATCTCTTAAAAGAGAAAACCGTCATGCTACTTCTGTAGAAGAGCAACAACAAATGCAAAAGCAATTAAAGGATTTAGAACGTAAGCAACGTAAGCAACGTGCTGAAATATGGGATGTTGAGGATGAAATTGCAGAAAAGCGTGATGCACTTATTGCAGCATTAGAAATACGCATGAAGCAAAAAACAGAAGTTAAAGAGTTGTTTACGGTTCGTTGGACTGTAGTTTAAGGAATTATCATGCTGAAAAAAATAGTATTAGAAAACTTTAAAGTTTGGGAAAAATTAGACTTAACCCTTGGGCGAGTAACTGGTATTTTCGGAACTAATAGTTCAGGGAAAAGTAGCTTGATTCATATGCTTTTAATGTTAAAGCAAACAAAAAACAATTCCGATAGAAGTATTGCACTAGATTTTGGAAGTGAAGATAAACTTGCTGATTTAGGAACTTATCATGATGTAATATCTCAACATGATGAAGCTCGTGATTTATCATTCCAAATTCTTTGGAAATTGAGCGAAGAGTTAAAAATTCAAGATATCGAGGGCAGCTCTAAAAGTATTTTGTTTAGTGATGAAACACTGGGGCTAAGCTCTACAATTGGACTAAAAGATAAGTTGCTTGAAGTTAAAAAATTAAGTTACCAATTTGCAGGATCAGATTTCTCTATAATCCAAAAAGAGAATAAGTTAAATGAATTTGAATTAAAAGCTGAAAGTAAAGGAAGTCGGTTTAGATTCTTAAGAACCCTTGGTAGAAATTGGAAGCTACCGCAAGCAACAAAATATTACTTGTTTCCTGATCAAGCAAAAACGTATTATCAAAATGCAGATTTTTTAAGCCAATTTGAAACAGCTTTTGAGGCTTGTATGGATAATATTTATTACCTTGGTCCACTAAGAAGCTTTCCAAAACGTAGTTATCAATGGTCAGGAACAAGACCAACGGATGTTGGGCAACAAGGGGAGCTAACAATCAATGCAATCCTTGCTGCGACATTAAAAGATGAAAAAAGAAATTTAAGAAAAGGAACTAGGTATAAATCATTTCAAGAAATGATCGCATATTGGCTAAAAGAACTAGGGTTAATTTATTCTTTTAGAGTTGAAGAAATAGCACCTAATTCCAATCATTATAAGACCTATGTTCAAAAAGAGAATGGTAGTGCTGAAGTAGCATTAACAGATGTTGGTTTTGGTGTATCGCAAATCCTTCCAGTAATAGTTTTACTTTACTATGTACCTGAAGGCAGCACGGTATTATTTGAACAACCAGAAATACACTTACATCCTGCGGTACAGAGTAAATTAGCTGATTTGATTTTAACGGTTTCAGAAACCCGTAATGTACAAGTTATAGTTGAAAGCCATAGCGAACACTTTATTCGTCGTTTACAACGTCGTGTCGCTGAAGATACGGCGAATAGTAAAGACTTAAAGTTGTTTTTCTTCTCCACTAAGCGTGGCAAAGCATCTTACCAAGAATTACAACTTGATGATTTTGGTGCAATACATAATTGGCCAGAAAACTTCTTTGGTAATGAAATGGAAGAAATCGCCGCTACCCGAAAAGCTGCCTTATTAAAGCGTAAGTCACAGCTAAGTAAGGATAGCAATGAGTAAGGTTATTGATACGAATGTTTTGATTGTTGCAAATGGCAATAGTAAGCAAGCGTCTATTGATTGTGAGTTAGCATGCATTGAAATGATTGAAAGACCAGCAGAAATATCCATTTCAATTGATGAACAAGGTCTAATCATGGATGAGTATGAAAAGTACTGTAGTTATAAAGGCGCTCCAGGTGTTGGCGACATGTTCTTTAAATACATTTATGACAATCAATATGATCCAACAAGCCGTGTTAATTTAATCACTATTACTCCAATTGATGATGAGACAAGATCTTTCAAGGAATTACCTACAAACAACTTTGACCCTTCCGATAGAAAAATGCTAGCAACAGCCGTTGTCGCAGAGGCTGAAGTCGTAAATGCTACAGATAGTGATTGGGCTGAACAAGATGAATTAATGCAACAATTGAACGTAACAGTTAGGCAATTATGCCCTGTTTGCTGCCATAGAAACTAATTTAGAGAATTGAAATGAGTAAATACAACGAACTAGTAAAAAAACTAAAAGAGATTTTTCAAATAGACAGACCCGAGCTGGATTTTGGTATCTACCGTATTCTTAATGCTAAAGCTGATGAGATAAATAACTACCTAGAAAACACGCTTAAGCAAAAAATAAGTGATGCGCTAGCAACTGCAGGCAATGCCAATAAAGAAGAGCTTGAGAAGCAATTAAACTCAGCTATTAAGGCAGCAGAAGATGCAGGCTTTAATCCTGAAGATAGTCCCAAAGTAAAAGACTTACGCCTGCAAATTATTGCTACATCGCAAGGTGCTAATGAGCATGAAAATGCTGTGTTTACTCACCTACTTTCGTTTTTCTCTCGCTACTACGACAGTGGTGACTTTGTAAGCAAGCGCCGTTATAAAGGCGACACGTACGCCATCCCCTATGCTGGTGAAGAAGTTATGCTGCACTGGGCTAACAAAGACCAATATTACATAAAAAGTGGTGAAAACTTTGCAAACTACTCATTTAAGCTTGATGATGGTCGCAAGGTTAGCTTTAAGTTATTAGCTGCAGATACAGCAAAAGATAACCGAAAAGACAATGACGCAGATAGGCGCTTTGTTTTAATTGAGCCACACACGCGTACTAAATATGAGGAAGAAGGCAATGAGTACGATGAAGAGTACCAGCCAGTAACCGTTGTTAAATCAGACGGCACCGAAGAGCTAGTTATTCAGTTTGAGTACAAAGCCGTTAAAAAAGGTACTAAGCAAGATGCGTTAGTTACAGATGCCCTAAAAGTGGTATTGAGTCATGAGCTAGTACAAAGTAGCTGGGCAGATATTACCAAACGTGAGCCTACCGAGAAAAACCCTAACAGAACGCTGCTAGAAAAACATTTAACGACATACACGCAACGTAATACCGCCGATTACTTTATTCATAAAGACTTAGGTGGTTTCTTGTCTAATGAGCTTGATTTTTATATTAAAAATGAAGTAATGAATTTAGACAATGTGCAAAATGCAGAAGTTTTTGCTGATATTGAAAAGCAGCTACGTATGATTCAGTGTTTGCGTTCAATATCACAGGATATTATTACGTTCCTGTCACAATTAGAAAACTTTCAAAAAAAGCTATGGACGAAAAAGAAATTCATTGTTGAAACCAATTACAACATATCACTAGATAGAGTTCCTGTGGAGCTATACCCTATAATTGCTGATAATCAGCAGAGTGGTCTCAGTGGGTTGATTTAGGCTTTATTGAATCTAACAAAGTAAAAAGCATTGAGTTTTTACATCAGAATAAAGGCCTATTAGTTGACACGAAACTTTATGATTTGGAACAAAAAAACATCATTTTAGCTTCTATAGAAAATATTGATGATAAAGTTGGAGGCGTATTAGTCTCCAGCGATAATTATCAAGCCCTCACGCTGTTAGGTAGAAAATATAAGGACAAAGTCAATACAGTATATATTGATCCACCTTATAACACAGACGCAGGCCCAATATTATATAAAAATGGATTTAGAGATTCATCATGGATTTCATTAATGGAAAGCCGGCTTGAACTCGGTAAAAAAATGCTTTCAAAAAAAGGGATTCTTTGCTGCACTATTGATGATTACGAACTCTATAACCTTGCTAAATTAATGGAAGAAGTGTTTGAAGAAATTGCGGGAACAGTCGCTATAAGAATTAAACCATCAGGTAGACCAATCCCTAACGGTTTCGCCTTGGCACATGAATACGCACTATTTGCTAGAAAAGACGAAAACACACCTATTGAAAGGCTAGATAGAACGGCTGAACAGCTGGCTCGATACAGAGATAGTGATGATAATGGCCCTTATTTTTGGGAAATGTTAAGGAAGGCTGGTGGGGGTGCATCCCAGAAAGATAGGCCAACAATGTGTTACCCATTTTTACTTTCTGAAAATGAAAGTATTTCACTAGCTAAATGCTCTTATAACACACAAACTGAACTGTATGAAAATGTAGCTATACCGCAGGAAGGTGAAACGCTTGTATGGCCGGAAAGAGATGATAACTCTATGGGTAGGTGGTACCTAAGCAGAGATAGAGTAGCCAACATGCTTTCAGAATTGAAGGCTGTGAAACAGGATAACGGTAAATACTTTATTTATTATCGACGAAGGCCCAATGAAGGAGTACAGCCACTTTCATTTTGGGCAGATGCTAAATATTCAGCCACAGAGCATGGTACTGCATTAATTAAAAAACTTTTTGGCAACAGTAGTGTGTTTTCATATCCCAAATCCATACATGCAGTTGAAGATTGCTTAAAAGTTGGAGGGGCGAAAGAAAAAGACAGTATTGTCTTAGACTACTTTGCTGGCGCAGGAACAACAGGTCATGCAGTTATAAACCTAAACCGTTCAGATAAAGGAAGTCGGAAGTTTATACTGGTGGAGCAAGGAGAGTACTTTAACAAAGTAACAAAGCCAAGAATCTTAAAAAACTCTTATTCAAGCCAATGGATAAATGGCAAAGCGCAAGATAAAGACTCTATATCGATAATTCTGAAAACTGTAGTGTTAGAAAGCTACGAAGACACATTAAATAACCTCGAACTTAAAAAACATCAACAAACATCTGATTTGTTCGAAATGATGAATGAAGAAACAAAATCTGACTATCTGCTAAACTATATGCTTGAAACTGAAAGCAAAGGCTCTCTATTAAGTACAGATGACTTCAAAAAACCGTTTGATTATAAAATGAAAATAGCGGTTGATTCTGCTGGTGCAAGTGAAGAGCAAAATGTTGACTTGGTTGAAACCTTTAATTATTTAATCGGTCTACATGTGAACACTATTGAATCAAACCTTGAGAAAGGCTATGTGCGTATTGAGGGTACACTCCCTTCTGGTGAACGTGCGCTAGTGTTGTGGCGTGACTGCGAAAAAATTCAATATGATGATTTTACTAAATTTGCTAACCGCTTTGATTTATTCGCCAAGCAAAAAACCTTTGATGTGATTTACGTAAATGGCGATCACAATTTACCTACAGCCTTTACTAATGACGAAGATGACGTTACGCGCACACTGAAGCTACGCCAAATCGAACCTGAATTTTTAGAGCAAATGTTTGCTCCTGACGAATTAGCGTAAGGAGTAGTAGTATGGCTGTAGGTAAAGCAACTAAAAAGAAAACCAATAAAAAACTTAGTTTTCATCAACAGTTGGTTTTAAACCGATTTATGTACCGTTTTTTTACCGATGGTACATTGCAAGGGTTAAAGTCTCGTTTGGGTGAAGACCGCTTTGAAGGCATTCATGACGATGGGCAAAGTAATTACTTTCATGAATTGTGTAACAACTACTTTAACGCTGAGCTTATTAACAGTGATGATTTAAGGCGGTATGACTTAAATATTGTAAATCATTGGCAGCAAATTACTGAGCACCGCAATCGTAAAGAAGACACTGTGATGAATATGAAGTACTTTCAGTATTTGTCACTACTGTTTACTGAAATCTACTTAGACTTTTACTTTAATAAAAAGCAGTTGCTACTTGATGGTTTAAACCAAGAATTAACTGTTTTTAATAAAGAACAAAAAGCGGCTGATAACTTTCAAGAGTATATTTTAGACGAGCTAAATAAGCTTGCTTTTTGGAATGCCACAGGCTCAGGTAAAACACTACTTTTACACGTAAATATTTTACAGTATTTAAATTACTATCAAGCAGGTAATTCGCACCACTACCCTGATAAAATCATATTACTAACCCCGGATGAGCGCCTTTCAGCACAGCATTTAAAAGAGTTACATGACTCAGGCTTTGATCATGTAAGGCTGTTTGATAAAAACGGTAACACGCCATTTAGAGGCACAATAGAAGTTATTGATATCAATAAGCTTGCCGATGATATGGGTGATAAAACTGTTGCTGTAGAAGCCTTTGAAGGTAACAACCTGGTACTTATTGATGAAGGCCATAAGGGCACTGGTACTGCTGCTGGTGCTTGGATGCGACGCCGCGACACCTTAACAAAAGACGGTTTTGCGTTTGAGTACTCGGCAACCTTTGGCCAAGCAGTGGCTGACGGTAAAACCGTTGAAGCTGTAAAAACAGATATTCAAAAGAAAAAAGCTAAAATGCTTTTTGAAACAACTGCGCTGAATAAACTAGACGAAGAGCAATTAGCCAAGCTTGAACTTGATTATGCAGAGCTGCGCGATGCCCGTATTCAAGCAACGCGTGAAGTGTATGGTAAGTCGGTACTGTTTGATTACTCATATAAGTTTTTCTATGAGGACGGTTACGGTAAAGAGTCGTTAATACTCAACTTAGGCGATGATAAAAGCGAAGAGCGCCGCTATGAATACTTTACAGCTTGCTTGTTAAGCTTTTATCAACAGCAATTTTTGTATACTAAAAGCGAAGAGCAGCTAAGCGAGTTTAATATTGAAAATCCGCTTTGGGTTTTTGTGGGGAGCTCGGTTTCTAAAGAAGATTCTGATATTCAGCAAGTGGTTAAGTTTTTAGCGTGGTTTTTAAATAATGAAAACCAAGCGAAAGCGTGGATTAAGGACCTAGTTGCAAATAAAGCAAGAATACTTGATACCAAAGAGCGTAATATTTTTCATAACCGCTTTACGCCGTTAATGGGTACTGGCAAAGACGAAGCGCAAATCTATTTAGATATTTTGAACAGATTATTCAATACCACTTACACTGGCCAGCGTTTAATTGTTGCGAATTTAAAAGGCAGCAAAGGTGAGTTGGCACTACGTGTAGGTACATCGAAGCCATTTGGCCTAATTAACGTTGGTGACTCCTCTAAGCTTTACAAAGCGTTAGATGAGGAACAGTCATTTGATTATATAACCGATGACTTTGCTAAAACCTTATTTAACACCATCAATGATAAAGATTCTAAGCTAAATATTTTGATTGGCTCTCGTAAGTTTACCGAGGGGTGGTCTAGCTGGCGCGTTTCGACAATGGGCTTGCTTAACATTGGCCGTGGCGAAGGCTCTCAAATAATTCAGTTATTTGGCCGTGGTGTACGCTTAAAAGGTAAAGGTTACTCTTTAAAACGCAGTACACCAGCACAAAGACCTAAAGGCTTGCACTTAGAAAAACTTGAAACACTGAATATTTTTGGTGTGCGTGCAGATTACATGGCCACATTTAAGCAATACTTAGAAGCAGAAGGTATTACACCAAGCGATGAAATTCTTGAGTTAGACTTTGAAACTAGGCCAAGTTTACCAAAAACAAAGTTGAAGACCTTAAAACTTAAAGACGGTTATAAAGATAACCAAAAGAAAGGCTTTAAACGTACACACTTTCCTAATTTATACGAAGTGCCAGCAGAGTTTAAGGGAAAAATTAAAACGCCTCACATCAAACTCGATTTATATCCAAAACTTGAAGCATTGAGCACGACTGATACGGGCGATAAAACGCCAGCATCTGATCGCATGCCAAGAAAAATAGACTATAAGGTGATAGCAGCGTTTGACTTTGAGCGTATTTATTTAGCACTTCAAGATTTTAAACTGCAACGTGGCTGGAGTAATTTAAGGCTCGATAAAAAGCGTTTAGAAGAGTTTTGCTTAGGAAAAACTGATGTAGGCAGTTCTTGGTACACTTTGCTTATTCCCGCTCAAGACTTAGAGATAAAGCTCTATAGTGATATTCATAAGCAAGAAGATATTATGATCCGCTTGTTAGAAGACTACACAGATCGGTTTTATAAAGCTCTAAAAAATGCCTATGAGGGGCAGTTTTTTGAAGTGACTCATGTTCATGAAGATGATCCTGGTATGCTCAAAGTTTATAATTTTGAAATAGATGAAAGCGATGACGGGTTTGAGTACTCAAAACGTCTAGAAGAGTTACAAGAAATAGTTGCTAGTGGCGATGTTGGTGAAGCTAAAAAATGGGAAGCTCCTGGGGTAGTTGCTGTGACATTTGATAAGCACTTGTATTACCCGTTAATGTCGATAGACAAAGATGCTGGCCTGCCACTAAAAATGCGCCCAATGGCATTTGATGCGCCAAGTGAAATACAGTTTGTAACAGAGCTGCAAGAGTTTGTTGATTCAAAACGAGGCCAGGAAGTAATTGGCGACAAGAGTATTTATTTGCTCCGTAATGCTGATACTAAAGCTAAAGGTTTAGGGTTTGCGCTAGCAGAGAACTTTTATCCTGACTTTTTATTATGGCTGGTGGACGACGCAACGGGCGAGCAATGGCTTAGTTTGATTGACCCTAAAGGTATACGCCAAATTGATTTAAATAGCGGTAAATTTGGCTTGTATAAAGAAATCAAGAACTACGAGCAAGACAACCTAAATCTCAGCTCATTTATTCTATCAGGTACATCATTTAATGATTTATTAAATGTCAGTTTATCTAAAGACGAACTAGAAGATGCCAATGTGGTATTTATGGAAGATGGAAAGGATGTTTATTTAGAGAAAATAATTAGGGGCATGGTTGCTTAGAGGATAATAAAATGGAGCTTTTCGAAGGTATTATAAAAACACTTTTAGAGCATGAAGGCTATTGGGTGAGGCAGTCATTCAAGGTTAACTTAACTAAAGAAGAAAAACGTGCAATCGGAAAGCATTCCATTCCAAGACCAGAGATTGATTTGCTGGCCTTTAAGCCGGGTACTAATTCAATGATAGTACTTGAGGCAAAATCCTATTTTGACTCACCGGGAGTTAAAATCTCTGAGCTTTTAGAGCATCATGAAATTCCTGATGGCCGTTATAAGTTATTTACTTGTGAAAACTATAGAAATATAGTTTTTTCAAGACTGATAAAAGACCTAGTTCATTTGGGGTTGGCGGAACCAAACATTAATTTACAACTAGGGTTAGTTGCTGGAAATGTTTATCAAAATAAATCAGACGATATAGCAGAATACTTTGATTCAAATGAATGGTTCTTTTGGTCTCCTGAAACAGTAAAGCACAAAGTCAATGCACTTGCTGAATTAGGCTATGAAAACAACACTGCAATTATTACAGCTAAAATTTTAACGCGTGGAAGTGCGGAACAGTCAACACGCAACTTTATGACCAGTAGTAACACAGTAAACACGGCACAAAAAGCTAAGCAGTGGCTGGCAGATAACTTCCCTAACGAATCTTATCAAAACGTAAGAGCTTCAAAGTACTATTTAGACAAAGATATTTGGTTTTTTACTACTCCAGTAGACTTTTTAAACTCTGATCAAAACGAATTAAAGCTGCTTTTAGCTGAGCAAGACTACAAAGGTTTTTACTTTTTAAAAATTCCCAGAGATTATCTCATTTCAAATAGAAATAAGCTAAGCATCAGACAAACGGGAGATAAAATTGATTTTCATATCAGCGCTTTATCAGATCGAAGATTTACAGATATTAGAGGTGAAGGATTAAACCTAGCTCAGTTTGAAGTTAAACCTAGATAGATATCCAATAAAAATAATAACTATGGTGTTAAGTTAATATGTTTGAAGTAATTGAGTCAGTTTTACAAAGTAAAATATTTAAATTTTTCATATGCATTCTACTAGGGGTTTATGTTTGTTTTATGATCATTACGCCTATAAATAATGGTTGGCAGTCAGCCATTACAACATGGAAAGAATGGCAAACATTTAACGCTGCTATTATTGCTTTTCTATCAACACTGTTAATTGTTCATAGCACGAAAATATCTGAACGAAAAAATATGCTTAGGAAAAGAAATGCAACGAAAGCTTTTATGCCTATAGCTTTGGCAGAGCTATGTGATTATATGAAGTCTTTAATACAGCTGCTAGAAAAGCTTCATCAGGGAAACGAAGCATTTGAATTAAAGGTTAAGCCCAACATACCTGCGCAGGCATTTATACGCATTGAGAAGTTTATAGAAGAATCAGTGCCTCAAGACCAAAAGTTAGTAGAGCATCTAATTATTGTAATTAATTGCATACAGGTTTTTGATTCCCGTTTAACCACCCTACTTACTGACAAACACTTAGTTAATAAACAGAAAAGAGCTTTTTACCAAATCAACCAATTTATTCTTCTACATGCTTTAATTTCTGGTATGTTCGATTATACCCGAAATAATGCTGGCTCTTATAATACCAAGAAACTAAACAAAGAGCGCTTTTGGATCAAAGGTTGCCCTTTGTATATGACTGACATTGAAATGGAAGAATATGCTAATAAAGAGATCAATTTAAATCTTTTTGTAGAATAGCTATAATAAACACTCAATTGATACACATTGTTTTAGTAATTTATCTACTGAAATGAGTGCTTTTTATATTAACTTGAAGTTGTAATATGAGTAAAAAAATTGGACTAAGCAAGGTGTACCGCACACAGGCTGGAAGTATGTTAGATGTATAGAAAATGATATTAGTAATGCCGTTTGTGAGATGTGTGGCCAGAAAAAAATTAAATATCTTGATGTTTTAATACACGATAATTACGAGGGTGAGATAATAGTTGGAAAAGACTGTTCAGCTATAATGTCGATTCCAGGCAAAAAGGGTTTCCGTTGGGCAGGCACAAACATTCTTATATTAGAAAATGAAGATACTAAACAGTTTGGTATTCTTAAAGGTGGTAACCCCTACTCAGAAAGGTTCTCATCATTAAAAGAGGCCCAAAATTGGGCAATGGATAATAAAATTTATCTATAGTTTCAACGGTATATAGTTGATAACTAGGTCCCATAAGGTAAAGAACTAGAATCAATTCAAAGCCAGTGCTCAGGAATTTGTAAGTCGAACGACTTAGCTGCATATCTGAGCATTGAAATGATTTCTTTGTGCCTGAACTGATCATAAGGCAGGTTTTTATTCTTTAGTTCAACAAGTTTTTGTAATTCAGGTAAGTTAAACATTTTCAATTTATATAAGTTACCCCAGGTAGCCTCACCAAAGAGATTATAGATAACTTCAGTTCCGTCACGCTCACTAGCTAGGCGTTTTTCACCAGTAATTAATGAAACAGCTTTTTCAGCTTCATATCTATCATCGTAGGTATTTAATAGTTTCATTGCTATTCTTCTAAGCACTTCTATATTTTTTTATATAACTTTCAAGCTGAATTAAATGGCTCATTACCTAAAATTTATGAGCAGAGACTTAGTTAAACTTGGAAGTGGTCTTCACAAACGGGGTTATCTTGCAGATAACGCACTGCAGGCTTTTCGCAAAACTCGCATTCAGTACCTTCTGGCACTGTGTTTTCATCACAGTTAGGGCAGCTTTTGAGTTTATAATTAAACTTGTGCTCACACGCTTCACACTCAATTAAATCATCTTCGCAATCAGGACAATTATCGTATTCATCCAAATCGAATTTTAATTTACACTCACTACACTCTACTAAATCGCTCATATTCCCTGCTTCATTTTATTAATTTATACAGCAATGTACCTTTTAAAGTACCTTCGGTAAAGGCATGATATTAGTAATTAATTGAGCAATTCTTTAATCAACACAGAACCCAACTGCCGCGTATTAAATGGATTTCCGTTGCTATTTAAAATTGAAATCCCTAACTCTTTAGCAATATCACGTAAGTAAGGCTTACTTGGTGTTACAAGCCCATCATTTAAAAATACTTCAATGGTTCCGTTTTCAAGCTCTATCAATTTGTAATTACGCCATATAGCTTCTTTTACATTTAATAAAATACGTGGCTTAACCGGTGGATTTATTAACTTGCGCATTGTAATACAGCTTTTACCCGTTGCTGCATCACTCATTAGCAATCTAGCTTGTTCAACTGGCGCATCGAGTAGAGTTTCTACCTGCATTTCGTCTGTATTGATTCTTAAAATAATAATACGATCAACTAATTCAAGCGTGTTTGTATTAAAGCTTATATGGCCGCTTGTATGCATTCTACCTGTTGATTTAACTGATATACGCTCACCAGTACTTGATACTACATCGTAGCCCGCCTGATTAACCTCCGTTGCCATGCGCCCATTCGTTATAAGTGCGGCGTACAGCTCGCCTATTCTACCGGTTAAATGCCTCAACTCAGTTGGAGGTACATCCCAGCTTAACTCCCTTTCTAGCCAGGTCATAGCCTCACCAAGAGATTGAATAATTTGCATTTGTGTTAAAGCCATTCTATATCCTTATTTTTATTCTCTTCTAACCAACTTTTAAAAGGTGCTTATGCCCTGTTACCGACAGTGTACCCTGAGATGCTCGGCCTATATGGTCGCTCCACCAATTCATTAGCTCTCTGCGTTTTTCTATGTATTCAGCTCTATTATAAGCAGAGCGAACTTGGTTTTTATCTACATGCGCAAGTGCAGCTTCTATTATATCTGGATTAAATTCATGCTCATTTAATATGGTGCTACCAAGCGAGCGCAAGCCATGGCTTACTAGACGGCCTTCAAACCCCATGCGTTTTAGAGCCATATTAGCTGTTTCATTGTTGATATGATTTCTGGGGTTTCTGTCTGACGGAAAAACAAAATCTCTGTGTCCTGAAATTGGTTTTATTGCTTCTAATAACTCTATAGCTTGATTTGATAAAGGAATGGCATGCTCTCTGCGCTTTTTCATACGTTCAGCTGGGATAATCCAAAGTTTATTCTCAAAATCAACTTCATCCCAACGCGTACCGGCTGCTTCACCAGGGCGAGTGAGGGTATGTAACTGCCATTCAATCAAAAAGCGAGTTACTCGTTTAATTGACGCCGTTGCAAGCGTTTGCATCAATTCAGGCAGCTCTTCTGGTTTTAACGAAGGCATGTTTTGCTTTTGTGGCTTTTTAAAGGTTTCTTTTATTCCAGCAAGCGGGTTAGCTTGAATATAGCCACTATTAACTGCGTATGTCATAACCTGATTTAAACGTTGGCTCAATCGTTTAACAGTTTCTAAAGTCCCTTTTGCTTCAATAGGCCTTAATATTTTGATTACTTGTGGTGCTGTGATTTTACCTATGGGGTATTTACCTATTATGGGCAAAATATGATTATTTAACGAACGCCAAATATCTTCACCATGGGCTTTGGTAAAATCTGGCTTTTTCACTTCAAACCACTCTGAAGCTACTTTATTGAGTGTTAACTCTTCCTCTGCTCGTTTGTGAGCAAGGGTTGCATCTCGGCATTCTTTAGGATCAGTGCCTAAAGCAACTAGTTCTCGAGCTTCCTGCGCGAGCTTCCTAGCATTAACAATAGAAATATCAGGGTACTTACCAAGCCCCATGTTAATACGCTTACTTTTAATAATTGGATGATAATAATTAAAGTTCCACGTTTTAGCGCCTGTACTGCGCACCCTTAATTGCAGCCCATTACCATCAGAAAGAACATAGTCTTTTTCTTTTGGTTTGGACTTTTTAATTTCAGTATCAGTAAGTTGCTTTACACTTCTTGCCATTAGGTCACACTTTAACTATTTATAGTATACCTGAGTATGGCACATTTTAGCTGGGATACCAGAAGGTATACTAAAACTCTGCGCTTGGATGGGATGCCATAGGACCCGAAAAGACGCTAACATATTGATTTAACTTTACTGAAGGCACAAAAAAGACGTCATGAGACGTCTTAATATTAAATAATGGCGGTGAGGGAGGGATTCGAACCCTCGTTAGGGATTAACCTAAACACACTTTCCAGGCGTGCGCCTTCAGCCACTCAGCCACCTCACCGCAGGCGTTAATGTATAACGCGGCGTAATAGTATGAAATAGCACGCGGCGGTGCAAGGTGTTTTTCCCTTTTGCCTGTTAACTGCCTAGTAAACAAACAAAAAAGGCCGCTGATAGCAGTATCAGCGGCCTTATCTTTATAACTTGGTTTAGCGTTGGAGTGACGCTGAGAAGTCGAGCATCCGATTAAGCGACTTGAGTGCGCCTTCACGAAGGTCCATATCTACAAACACTTCTTTGCCAGTTGCATCTAATAACGCTTCCTCAATCGCTTTGAGGCCGTTCATTGCCATCCACGGGCAGTGCGCACAACTCTTACAGGTTGCGCCTTCGCCAGCCGTTGGTGCGGCAACAAATTCTTTATCTGGGCATAACTGCTGCATTTTATAAAAAATGCCGCGATCTGTAGCTACAATAAACTTTTGATTGTTCATCGTTTGTGCCGCTTTGATCAATTGACTGGTTGAACCTACTGCATCAGCTAACGCTACAATCTCTGCTGGTGATTCTGGATGAACCAAAACGCCAGCATCAGGGTACAGCGCTTTCATGTCTTTTAACGCTTTGGTTTTAAATTCGTCATGCACGATACATGCGCCATTCCACATGATCATATCAGCGCCAGTATTCTTTTGAATATAGGCACCTAAATGTTTATCTGGGCCCCAAATAATTTTTTCACCCATTTCATCTAGGTGCTCAACAATCTCAAGGGCACACGATGAGGTAACAATCCAATCAGCGCGAGCTTTAACGGCAGTTGATGTATTTGCGTATACAACTACTTTACGATCAGGGTGCTGATCACAAAACGCAGAGAACTCATCAATTGGGCAACCAATATCAAGCGAACAGGTTGCTTCTAGTGTTGGCATAACCACGGTTTTATTCGGTGTCAGTATTTTTGCTGTTTCACCCATAAAACGTACACCGGCAACGATAATCATGTCGGCATCGTGCTTAGCACCAAAGCGAGCCATTTCTAGCGAATCAGCAACACAACCACCGGTTTCTTCTGCAAGCGCTTGAATTTCAGGATCAGTATAATAATGGGCAACCAATACGGCATTTTTATCAATCAATAATTGTTTGATACGTGCTTTGTATTGCGCCTGCTCATCATTATTCAATGGAGCTGGTTTAGGAGGAAAGATATAACCTTCAGGCATAATAGTTTGAGCTAAATTCATTTCTCGACCACTTAATCTACAGTGCAATTATGGGGCGGATTATACGAGAATATAAAACTAAATAACAGTAATGGTGAGCAAAGCAATTTGATTAACGCAATTATATTTAGCTTGACGATGATTATGTAAGTGTTTTTTGCTTTTTATATGAAGCGATATGAATTTACTAACTGGGAGTCAGATAAACTGAAATTGAATAAACCAGAATGGTGGGTCATGATGGACTTGAACCATCGACCAATGGATTA
>NZ_VXCS01000038.1:0-34357 GCF_052850545.1 Pseudoalteromonas sp. 1181_04 | reverse complement strand
GGTGTTTACCTAGCTGCGAAAAGCGGTTTAGAGCAAGTACTTAAATTTGATTCCTATAGTAAAATGGAAGATAACTATTATTTGCATACTTCATTATATGATAAAGTAAATGATAATTTAGAGAATATAAAACGCTATTCGTTACTTTTAGTACAAAGCCCACATACGAGTGAGCTTGAGTATAATAAGCCCACGTTTGAAAAATATATTTGGCATACCATGCAGTACTTGTTCACAACACTTGAAACGCCGAGTATATTTTTAACACAAATTCGTCGTTTTTATAGTTGTGCTGAGTGTGTAATTGAAGCGGCGTTAAGGCGTAAAATGTCTGCGCGCCAAGCGTCTATTGAACTAGACCAAATTGCCGATAGTATTGAGCAACAAACATTACCTCAACTAAAAACTAGTGCATTAAATTTACAACAAAACGATATTATTATCGGCTCATTAAAGGACGCTGATAATGCCAACTAAACGCTGCCCTCACTGCAAAGATCACCCTTTGGATGTTACTCATTATCAAGGTGAAGAGATAGATATCTGTCGCGAATGCGGTGGCTTATGGTTTGAAAAAAACGAAGTTAACCGGATGATTGCCGAAATCAACGAAGGTCCTATTGGTGAAAAATACGAGACTCATTTTGGTAAATCATTAGGTATTTCAAGACTAGACTGCCCTGATTGCAATAAGAACCTTGAGCGCTTTCATTTACTCGAAGATTTTCATACCGAAATTGATGTTTGCCGTCATTGTGATGGTAGTTGGATTGAAAAAAATCAATTAGAAAGCGTTGAAAACAGTCCTGAGCTCAAAACAAACCTAGACAAGCTAAACCAAAAAGTTAGTTGGAAAACTTATCTGTTTCAATTTTTAACGCAAATGCCCGTTGAATATAACCTAAAGCCAAAACAAACGCCGTGGGTTACTCGCAGTTTAATTGCACTCAATGCCATTGTTTTTGCCTTGTATTTTTTCAATGCAGAGGCATTCAGTGCAACCCTCGAATTGTTTGCAATGAATCCAAGTAAGATCTCTCAAGGCGAACATTTATGGAGTGTGATTACCTGTGTATTTTTACACGGCTCAGTAATGCACCTTATTGGTAATATGTACTTTTTATACATTATTGGCGATAACCTCGAAGACGTATTAGGTCATAAAAAGTTTTTAATATGGTATATGGTATGCGGTTTGGCAGCGTCTTTTGCTAGCTTTATCGTTGATCCCAGCTCGATTATTCCAAGTGTCGGGGCTAGCGGCGCAATTGCAGGGCTATTTGGTATGTACTTAATGTGGTTTAGGCACGCCAGCCTTACTTTTATGTTTATCATTTATCAAAAGAAATTATCTGCAGTGTGGTTTTTTGTAATTTGGTTAGGGATCAATATTTATGGCATGATTGCAGCACCTGATGGTATCGATTATGGCGCTCATATCGGTGGCTTTATCGCAGGGTTATTGATCGGCTTTGCTCTTAAAGCAAAAATCACTGCACAAAATCCTATGATTGAATTATTAAATCAACCTGAAGCACAGTTAAAACGCTAATTTAACGCTTAAACCTTCCCTATCTGTGCTGATGGGAAGGTTTTCATTTATTACGTATCACTCACTACTTTATGAATAATGGCTTGGCATTGAGCTACGTTCATAAATTTTGGTACTGGATAGTCCCAGTTAGCCTCTACAATTGCAGCATCAGCAAGCTTTGGTATATCAGCTACTTTTAGCTCTTTTAAATGATGAGGGATCGCTAGATCAATAAGTAACTGCTCTAAGGTGTTTAATAGTATTGCTGCTTTTTCTGTTGGTTTTTGGTGTGATTGTGTTAATTGGCAATGATCAGCAATAGCCGCCAGCTTTTTATCTATACTGGAACCATAAAATTTCAGCACATGCATCAATACCACACTATTTGCTAAACCGTGAGCTGTGCCGTATTGCGCGCCAAATTGATGCGCTATAGCATGCACATAACCTACAGATGTTCGGGTAAACGCTTGCCCTGCATAAAATGAAGCGAGTAACATATTTTCCCGCGCAACTAAGTCATTACCATTTTTATACGCTGTTAATAAATTTTGTAAAATAAGTTCGATTGCCCGCAATGACTTGTCATCACTAAAAGCAAGGCCATTAGTGCCTATGTATGCCTCAAGTGCATGCGTGAGTGCATCGATACCTGTAGCTGCGGTAATAAAATCAGGCACCGTTTGTGTTAGCTCAGCAATTAAAACTGCATCACTTGGTACAAGAGCAAAGTCAGTGGCGGCATATTTTGTTTGCATTTGCGGATCGTTTACCACCGCAGCAACGGTCGTTTCTGAGCCAGTACCTGCGGTTGTTGGAATGGCACATAACGGGGGCAGTTTTTTCAGTACTTTAAACAAGCCTTTTAACTGCTTAATTGATTTATTAGGTCTTACTGCACGTGCGCCAATTAATTTGGCACAGTCAATTACTGAGCCGCCACCAACGGCGATAATACTCTGGCATGTGTATTGCTGATAAAGTGCTAAACCACTTTCAACATTGCTAATCGTTGGATTAGCATCAACGTCACTAAACAGCTGCCAAGAGATTGCATGCTCATCCAGCAAAGCTAAAATGGGAGCAACAACGCCTAAATTTTTTAACGTATTGTCAGTTACAACTAACACAGGTTTATTAGGATTAAGTAATGCAAGCCATTGCTTAAACCCGCTATAACCTTGATACAAACGCGGAGCAGGAATACCAATAAAAATAACAATACATTTTAAAATAAAATGATAGCAGCGATATAAAAAATACATAAAATCAGACTTTTGTTATTTTTACGTTACCTGATAGTGCATCAATTTAAAGCAATTGCCAATAATAGGCAGCCCCTAATACAGAAGTATTTATAATGATAGTGAGCCAAAGTACCGCAATAAATGCACGTTTTTGTGATTTATGTCTTAACCATTGCTGAGCGATCAGTGCTCCCGGCCAACCACAAATTAATGCTAAAATATGTAAACTACGTTCCGGCACTCTAATAGGCCGATCTGTTGACTCTATCGCCAAACGCTTATCCCATTTATAAACTAAAAACGTAATACTGCTCATAGTACAGTAAACACTGGCAACCAAATATGGCCAATAATCAAGCAGCCCACCAATCACTAATACAACTAGAAAACTAACAGAAAAAAGCAATAATGTTTTTTTAATCAACGGACTCTCGCCTATACTACAATTTGAAAAACTAATAATGATAGGCACGATTATGTCATACCTAAAAACACTTTTACTATCTTTTTGCTTTATCTACGCTGGTGCTATTAGTGCACAAACGATTGACTTAGCACCAGAGCTTGAAGTATTTAAACCTTACCTCGGCACATGGCAAGCTGATTTCAATGTTGCCGATAATAAGCCAAAGATTCAGGATGTAGGTCGCTGGGAGCGAGCCCTCAATGGGAAAGCAATTCGTACCCTTCACTCAATTAATGAAGGTGAATATGGCGGCGAATCAATGATATTTTGGGATAGTAAAAAGCAGTCATTAGTTTTTTATTATTTCACTACAGCAGGCTTTTATACTCAAGGGACATTGAAAGTATTGAGCCCTACGCAGTTTGTAGCATACGAAACCGTAACAGGTTCAAAAGAAGGCATCACAAAAGTAAAATCAACCAGTGATTTTAAAGATGAACAGTTTGTTGTCTCTACCTCTTATTTAAAAAAGGGCGAATGGACAAAACCTGAAAAACGTATTTACACTCGCAGTAACAAACAGGTTATTTTTAAATAGTAACGGCATAACAGTAATCGAGTGAATCAATTGGCTGGACTGATGACTTACCATATAAAAAGACATAACTAATTTAAAAGAGGTAGCCCGTTGAAATGCTTTTGCCGCTGTTTGGTTTTGTATTATTTTCTACAGCTAGATTAGAGTTGATCTAGTTTAGAATTGATAATGTAACTCAAACTAACCACGCCGAAGTGGCGTTGCTAGTTTGAGCGAACGGTTAAGTTATACCGATTTTATACAAAACCAATTTAATCGTATTGAAGGTATTATGTTTTCAATTTATTCAATTCATCGTCTTGTTGTGCAACAAGCTGATTGAGCATTTGACTACCATCGCCGGCTTGAGTTGATAAATCAGCAAGTTGTGATGCGGCATCGGATATCCGCGTTAAATTACGATTAATTTCTTCAGTTACAGAACTTTGCTCCTCTGCAGCCGTCGCTATTTGGGTGATCTGATTAGTGATCTCTTCCACTTTAGTTACCACACTGTGTAAAGCATCAAAGGCAACGGTGGTTTCATCAACCGCGGTTTGTGCTCGCACAACTCCTTTTTCAATCACTGTTGAGGCATTACCCACTTCAAGCTGTAGGTTATCAATTAAGCCACTAATGTCATCTGTTGACGCACGAGTTTTAGATGCCAGAGCACGCACTTCATCGGCTACAACAGCAAAGCCTCGCCCCTGTTCACCAGCGCGAGCTGCCTCAATCGCAGCATTAAGTGCGAGTAAATTAGTTTGCTCTGAAATAGTGCGGATCACATCTAAAATTTGCGTAATATCATTACTACGTGCTGCCACCTTGGCTACGGCTTGATTGGCTTGTTTTATTTCTTCAGACATAGTTTTCACTTGTGATACCGCAGACGATAAACTCGCTTCACTACTGACCACTAATGAATTGATTTCATCTGCCTGTTGCGCTGATTGCTCTGAAGCACGGGCAACTTCAAGTGCGGTGGCACTCATTTCATTCATTGCCGTTACGACACTTTCAATTTCTTGAAACTGAGCTTGCACATTTTGCTTAGTATCAACGGCTACATGCGCGGCAATTTGTGCCTGCTCTTTCGTCTGCCCTGATACATCTTTAAGCTGTGCAATTAAATCACGTAATTTTTCCAAAAATGCATTAAATCCAACAGCGAGCGCAATTAACTCTGCATGAGTGTCAACCGTTAACGTTTGTGTTAAATCCCCATCCGCGCTGGCTAAATTATCAACCCGTAACTGAATTTGTTGCAGCGGCGCCACGATGCTTTTGACAACTAAAGTCATAATAATAAAGGCAGCGCCAGCAATCACTAAGCCTGATATTAAAATTAGCCCACCTAGTGTATTGGCATTTTCTTGCATACTCGCGCTGAGCTGCTGTGGCCCTTGCAGTGCAAGCTCTGCTGGTACTTCAACTAATAAAGTCCACTGGCGACCAGCAAGTTTAATATCTATTGGGTAATTGACTAAGTATTCATTTTCACCCTTTTGTACTCCAGAGCGTTCTTTCAAACTAGTATAATTTTTTAACACCGAGGCTGAGACGGCTTCTTTTAGCGGACGGCCAAGTTTGTCTTTGTTATGACTACTACCCACAATTAAATCCATCGAACTTAATAGGGTAACTCGCGCCTGACCATTATATAATTCTTTTGATAACTGCTCGGTCATGGTTTGAAAAACTGGCAGTGTAATATCAACACCACTGAGGCCAATAAACTTACCGTCGCGAAGTATTGGCACAGTCAAAGAAGTCATCATTTCAGAATTGCCGGGAGATATTTCGTACAGATAGGGTTCCATTATGCACGGCTTTTTAGTGTCTTTAGCACATAAGTACCACTCAGCTTCACGTTGGCCAAATTCGTTTAAGGTCGTAACGTATTTTTCTGCTGCATCTTCAACAACTTGCTGTTCAATCACACCTTCACGGCTGCGAGTGAAGTAAATCTCTAAGGTGCCTTGGCCTGCGACTGAATGATCATAGCCATTTTTATACTGTTGATCGTTACCATCAAAACCATTAGCTTCAAATTGCGAGTAGATTGAAGAAAGTATTGAATTACCTTCTATAATAGAGCTATTAAGCTGTACCACTGAATCACGCGTTAAAGCATCTTTAGCTGATTCATTACCAAGTATTGCTGCGAGTGAAAAAGGCACTCGATACGCTTCGTTGATAAATCCTGCGATTTTTTCACCGTACACAGCAGCATTGCTGGTGAGCTTTTCTTCTACCTCAGTAACTATCAATTTTTCAGCTTGTGCTGATAACACTTTATTGCTGCTTGATAATTGCCACCAAAGCACACTCGATAGCACTACAACGGTGATAAAAATACTACCTAAAGTAAGCCATAGTAACTTTTTCGCCAACGCTAATTGCCGCATTCCACTTATCCTTTAATTAAAACTACGTTTACATTCTAGTTCAATTATTCATAAGTTAATCTATTTTGTTGAAAAAAACATACTAACGCTGCGCTAATACTATTTAATTTTACCAGTAGCTAAAAAGTTTTCGCGATAACAAAACCAATTTAGACATCGAGTTGATCATTGCTGAACTATTTGTGTAAACGCTTGGCAATGACTTTGCACTCTATAAATAGTCTTAATATGGCAAAATAAAAATGGGGGATGTTGGTTGTCGGGTAGCACAAACTGAGGATTGAATATTAAGTACGAATTATCACAATAACGCGTCTTGGTTATAAATGGCGTTCTAAAAAGCTCATAATTATAAAAAACAGCCACAAAAAAGGCGTATTTAAAATAAAAAATGCGCCTTTTAAAATATAAATTATTCAAATTTACAATAAGTTAGATAACCGACAATTCAATTGCGATATTACCACGAGTAGCATTTGAATATGGGCAAACTTCGTGTGCTTTAGCCACTAACGCTTCTGCGGTGTCTTTATCTACATCACCTACAAAAACAGCTAATTTTACAGCGATACCGAAACCACCTTCGATTGGACCAATCGATACTTCTGAATCAATGCGGGTGTCAGCAGGTAACTTAACTTTAGCTTGGCCTGCAACTAATTTTAATGCGCCAATAAAACACGCTGCATAACCCGCTGCAAACAACTGCTCAGGGTTAGTACCTTGACCATCATCGCCACCTAACCCTTTTGGAGTTGAAAGTGCCACATCTAAACGGCCATCGTCTGATTTTGCAGACCCTTCACGGCCACCCGTTGCAGTTGCTTTAGCTGTGTACGCGACTTGTAGTAATTCTTTCATAATGTTTTCCTTATTTAAGGTTGGGACTAAATTTACTTTGCGTACAAAATAATAAAGTAGTTTATTGAGCATTGCAAATATTTTGCATGCAAATTAAAATGCAGTATCATCATTCGAGAGCTACTATGAAATATCCACAATTGAAATTAGATAATCAAATTTGTCATCGTCTGTATATGGCCTCCAATTCAGTGGTACGTGCCTATCGAGATGCACTAAACGAACTTGAGCTGACCTATCCACAGTATGTGGTGATGATGGCGCTCTGGGAAGAAGATGAGATCAGTATTGCACAGCTGCTGGAAAAAACCGCAATAGATGGCGGCGCCATGACACAAATTTTGAAAAAAATGACCGATAAAAGCTTATTAGCCGTGGTTAAAAATGAAACAGACAAACGTAAGCGAGTCGTAAAGTTACACAAACATGGCATACAGCTGCAACAACAAGCAGCGAACATCCCTGAGCATATTCGTTGCCGTTTTCCATCTATTACGCAGCAAGAAGCCACACAACTAATTACTTTACTTGATAAACTCAATACTGACTTAAGTTAATTATCAAAAATTTTGAGAGAGATTCGTGTATACATACCCCACTCTTTTTCTATTATAAAACTGCGTTATAGTGGGTGCAGCAAAACAATTTAACGGAGCAACTCATGAAAGCCATTGGATACCAAACAGCAACCAAAACACTTAGCAATCATTCTTTCGAAGCCATCGAGTTACCTATTCCAACAGCATCCGGTCACGATTTATTGGTCGAAGTAAAAGCAATTTCAGTTAATCCTGTCGATGCGAAGATCCGCGCAAATGTTAGCCCTGAACAAGGTCATAAAGTCATTGGTTGGGACGCTGTTGGGATCGTAAAAGCTGTTGGTGATAAGGTAAGTTTATTTAATCTGGGCGACCGAGTTTATTACGCCGGTGATTTAACTCGCTCAGGCAGTAATGCTGAATTTCAACTAGTTGATGAACGTATTGTTGGCCGTGCGCCTACTACCTTGAACAATGCACAAGCTGCTGCGTTACCGCTAACCAGTATTACAGCCTGGGAATTACTGTTTGATCGTTTGCAAATATCACGTTCCAACAATGCAAAACCAGCTTCATTATTAGTTATTGGTGCCGCAGGCGGTGTTGGCTCAATTTTAGTGCAGTTGGCCAAACAGCTAACCAACTTAACGGTGATAGGCACAGCATCACGCGTAGATAGTGTTAGCTGGTTAAATGCGCTAGGTGTTGATCAAGTGCTTGATCACTCACAAAGCTTAGATTCACAACGAACAGAGCATAATCTTGCCGAATTTGATTATGTCGTTAGCCTCACTCATACCGAGCAACATCTTGATGAAATTATTAAAGTGATCAAACCACAAGGTAAATTAGCTTTAATAGACGACCCAGCAAGTTTTGATATTTTAAAACTCAAGCGCAAAAGTATCTCGCTACATTGGGAGTTTATGTATACTCGTTCAATGTTCCAAACTGACGATATGATAGCGCAACATCAGTTACTTACTGAATTAGCAGAGCTAGTTGATAACGGCATCATTAAAACTACCTTAGGCCAACATTTAGGAAAAATTAATATAGAAAACCTGCTCAAAGCGCACGCAATATTAGAATCTCATCAATCTCGCGGTAAGCTGGTACTTGAAGGGTTTTAACAATTAACTCGCTAACAAAAGCTGTCAGAGGAGTAAAATACAACTCCTCCCTTCAGCAAAGCTGTGGATGTAATTCATTATTTTATTAATTGCTCAAATATAATAGTAATTAACTTTTCAGCCTCATCGTATTCAATATGGACTCCTCGACTCATATCTAATATTAACTGATCTCTTTTCGCACCATCATTAAATACTTTATTCATAATAAACAACAGTGTGTCAGTGCTTGCAATTTCTTGGGCATCGCTTGCTAGCTTCATTGCGCTTGCTTTAAGCTCATCAAAGTCTTGAGCATCCATAAAATTATCGTTATATAGGGAATCATTTACTTCAGGTATTTTCGAATAATGTTTAATCAAATAGTAAATATCAATCGCATCTTTGCCGCGAATATGTGGCTCTCTCTCTTGCCAGGATTTTAACTTTAAAAGTAACATTCCCGCTGGTGATGCAACTTTAGTTTCGAGCTTGGGTGTATCAGATATAGTTACATTAAGCGCATTATTAAATGCTTCATTAAAACCTATAACCGACATTTCAATATCGTGTTGCGGTGGCCATGTTATTGAATGGCTATCACCAGCAATAGAACCAAATGGAATAATATCAACCTCCCACTCGTCACCATCAGTCAGCGATATTATTAATTGGTGCGCTTTTGTTTCATGAGCTTTAAAACCATTCGCAAGCAATTTAGCCTTAAGCTTCTCAAACTGTTGCCAACTTTTAACTTGTATAGCAAAGTCAACATCTCGCGTACCTCGCTCGATTACCGCACCAAAACCATGATGCAAAATAATATCTCTTGCGGTAGCCCCAATCACTAAATAAGGAACAGCCAACGCATCTGCTTGAGCGTTTATTAACAGATACAGTTCAACCAATCCACGTGGTAACTTACTGGCTACATTAAGCGATGTGTTTTGCATAGAATCTTCCTGCTGCATCAATATTTCTTGGATCTAAACTTGCAACTAGGTTGGCATAAATTAAATACGGATGAGCCAAACCCGCTTGCGATCCAGTAAGCTTCTTTGTCGCTAAAAGCGGCTTGATCAAAATAACTTTAGTTATCGAATCATTTGAGATCTCATTTGTTTTAACTCTTCGCAATCTTGAAGCCTTCAATACATCTTTTTTATTTTCAGGCTCTACGTAAATAAGATAATCTTTGGCATAAAGATAATTGTCATAGAGTTCAGCAGCATACTCACCTCCCCATAATGCTTTAAGACTTCCCAATTCAAGCTTCTTTAACAGCGCTATATTGTCAGTGGTATAAACCTCTTGATCTAACTTAGCCTCTACTGCCGTAGGGTAAGCATCTAACCATTTGTCCAATAGATTCGTTTTATTGACTAAAACTTTAGTGTTTTGTCCATTTTTAACAACAAACCCTTGATATATTAAATCATCGATAACCTGTTTTACTGTGCCAAGTGCAACTTCTGAAGCATCAGCGATAGTACGCAAAGGCTCTTTCACTAAATCAGCCTGAATTAATAACATCAAAACGACTTTCATGCCTTTAGGCTGAAATGCTTTACCCAGTTGCTTTTTCAAAATCATTTCAGTATGCGGTTTTTCTGGTTTTTTACCTTGAATGTCAATATATACGGGAGGTAGATTGATATAGGTATTCCCTGCTAAATCTATAAATGGAACATTCTGCTCTTTTAGTAAAGTAGCTTGATTTGGATTGATATAGTCTGTCAATAAGACAACTTTTTTGATCAATGCCTTAGCTTTTATGGTTGCAAGGTGCTTGTGTAAGGTCGCAGGGTTTAAATATTTTTTGCACTCAACATTTAAGCACTGCTCAACACCTGGCACCCTTATCTCCGCGTCATCACTGCCTTTTTCGCAAACCTTAAAAGTAATCCCTAAACCAGTTTGCCTATTCAATTTATCAATGGCATTTTGTATTAGCTCTTGCTCTGACATTTGTTCAATACCCAAGTATGTTCACCAATATTGAACAATACTACAAATTGAACAAAAGACAAGCGACTTGTTCATTTATATTTCACGTTCACTTATATTGAACATATAAAAGTGAACAACACACTTTAACTTACCTAAACATACTTACACAAAAATCCGCCTACTCCCCCAGTTCTGATAACGGGAATCATATTCTATGTCAACCTGCGGTATTCACGCACAGAGTGTTTAACCAGACCCCATAATACTAATAAACATGCATCACAAAAGTGCAAAGCCATCATTATTTTTCACTACATTAGTGCTTATACTCAATCATACAACAACGAAAAAACCTTAAGCTATTGATTTATTTTAACTAAAAATAATTATTCAGACTGGCATAGATCTTCCTTACAAAAGAGTAACTCACTAATCTGAGTTTTACCTTCATTTACCTCGTCTACAGGGAGCGAGCTATGACTAACATTTATCATATGTTGTATTTATTATGGCGCTTAGATATAAGCATTTGGCATATTCACCATGCCAATGATCCACACACCACCGCAGAAAAGGAGCGTGAATATGTTAAGTAACTACCCGCACTTAGATGAAGCGCTTAAAAAGTTGTCGGTGCATCAATTAACAATTAGCCAAGCCTCTGAGCACTATGATTTGCCCAAACGAGTTATCTATAAAGCACTGCGTCAACAACAAGCAAAAATAGCACAGCAAAAAAGCTACCTACTCGCAGCACAAAAACGTTTGCAACAAAACTTGCAGAGCGTAGAGCTAGAATTAGCTAATTTTAATTAACCTACTACTGATTATTTTCTGTATAGTTTAAATACACTAAAATTAGTAAAATTGCAGGATAACTATGACAGCTGTAGAAGTTAATTTTGATGGCCTTGTAGGCCCGACTCATAACTACGCGGGATTATCATACGGTAACGTAGCATCATTAAATAATGCGGCAAGTTACTCCAATCCAAAAGAGGCGGTACTGCAAGGCTTAGCGAAAATGAAAGCTATGCATGACTTGGGACTAACTCAAGGGGTATTTGCCCCACATGCCCGCCCTGATATAAATGTATTGCGTCGTTTAGGATTTACAGGCACTGCAGAACAAGTGATCAGTAAAGCGTTTAAAGCTGATCCTGTTTTAGTTCGCGCATGTTATTCAGCATCATCAATGTGGACTGCCAATGCCGGCACTGTATCACCATCAGCCGACACACTTGATGGCAAAGTTCACTTTACTGCTGCTAATTTGAATAACAAATTTCATCGCTCCCTTGAGCCTCAAACAACAACACGATTACTTAAAGCCATGTTTAATAACGAAGGCTACTTTAGTCATCATACCCATTTGCCAGATCAAGGTTTTTTTGGTGATGAGGGCGCGGCTAACCATACTCGCTTAGGCGACGAGCATGGTGTTCAAGGTTTGGAGCTGTTTGTATATGGTGCCAGCGCATTTAACAGCGCACTGCCTAAGCCAGTTAAATTTCCTGCAAGGCAGACACTTGAAGCATCACAAGCAATATGCCGACTACATCAGCTAAAACCATCTAGCCAATTAATGATTCAACAAAACCCTGAGGTGATTGATCAAGGGGTGTTCCATAATGACGTAATCGCGGTGGGTAACGCCAATGTATTACTCTGTCACGAGCAAGCTTTCTTAAATCAGCCTCTCGCCCTACAACAAATAAAAGATGCATATATTGGCGACAAAACACTGCATATTATTGAGGTGCCAACAGCCAAAGTAAGCGTGCAAGATGCTGTAACTAGCTATTTATTTAATAGCCAACTGGTTAGTTTAAACAATGGCAAAATGTTACTAGTTGCTCCACAAGAATGTAAAAACAATCAGGCAGTTAACAGTTATATTGAAGAAATGATCCTTGCAGACAATCCAATTGATCAAGTGCAATTTTTTGATTTAAAACAAAGCATGCAAAATGGTGGTGGCCCTGCTTGCTTACGTTTACGTGTAGCGCTAAATCAGCAAGAACTCGCGGCAGTCAATCCTGCGGTTATTTTAAACGATAGTAAGTACCAACAACTATGTGATTGGGCAAATAAGCACTATCGTGACAAACTTAGTAATGATGATTTTGCAGATCCAAACTTGTTACGTGAAAGCTGGCAAGCGCTGGATGAATTAACTCAACATCTGCACCTAGGCTCTGTGTATCCATTTCAATTAGAAGGATAAACCATGCAAGATACAAGCGTTGTAGATACGCAAATACATAAAATCAGTTCACTAGCGGGATATCAGCAATCGCTAAATCATTTACTGGTTGATAGCGTTAACAATGGTGCATCGATTGGTTTTATAGCGCCATTGACGCGCGCACAAGCAGATCACTACTGGCACAGTATTGAATGCGATTTATTAAATGATAGCCGCGAATTATTTGTTATCACCGAAGGATCTGAGGTAATTGGTGCAGTGCAATTATCGCTGTGTCAAAAAGCTAATGGCGCTCACCGCGGTGAGGTTGAAAAGCTAATGGTACATAGCCAATACCAAGGCCAAGGATTTGCAAAACAACTTATGCATACCCTTGAAAAAAGTGCGCTGCAGCAACAATTAAAGCTACTGGTACTGGATACCCGCTTAGGCGATATTGCCTCACTTTTATATGAAAAATTAGGCTATATAGAAGCCGGTGAAATACCACAGTTTGCCCTTAGTTCATCGGGCGAATTACAAAGTACTGTGCTGTTTTATAAATTACTTAAGTGAGTTAAATTCGTCAATCGCTTACAACCTTATAATGTTATCAGCAGTCACTTCGTTTTTGTAACCTACCATAAAGGCATTTACTATAACGTTTAAATCGCTGCTGATACGTTGACAGAACAGATAAAATGGGATCAAGTAGACGAACTTATCAGCATGTTTTCAATGAGCACAAAAAGAAAACGCCAGTCAATATTAATTAACTGGCGTTAAGCTGACAGATTGCTATTTAATATATTAAATCACTATCTGTTATTTATACATCCTTGTTAACGGTTATTGCCGATGCCATCGACTCCGATATATGTAACGTACGCTGCGGAAATGGAATTGTCAGTCCTGCTTGCTCAATAGACTCTTTTACGCGTTTATTAAGATCCCAGACTGTTTGCCAATAATCACCGTTAACTGTCCACGCACGTAATTGAATATTCACTGAGCTTTCAGCTATCGATGTCACCATCACCTTAGGTGCTGGATCCGCTAATAATCGGCTTTCTGATGCGGCTATTTCTTTAAGTACATTTAAGCCATCATCTATTGAGTCAGCAAACGAAATACCTACTACAATATCCATGCGTCTTTTACCATTGCGAGTGAAGTTTTTAATATTGCCACCCCACACTTTGCCATTTGGCGAAGCGATATACAGGCCATCATTGGTTTTAAAAATAGTTGTAAAGAGGTTAATTTCACTCACAGTACCCGTTGTGCCACTGGCATCAACAAAGTCACCAACTTTAAATGGCCTAAGTATTAATAACATAATACCTGCGGCAATATTACTGAGGGTATTCTTTAGCGCAAGGCCAATCGCAAGGCCAGCGGCCCCCATAAGTGCAATTAAACTGGCTGTATTAACACCAAAAATATCTAAAATAAACAACCCTGCAATGATATACACCAAGTAGCCCAGCACACTCGATAAAATTGGTAGTAAGGTTTTATCCATTTTCTTAAGAGGCGACTTAGAGTTTTGGATCGCTCTTTTAACAGAGCGCGCAATTAGAGCACCAGCTATAACAATAGCCAACGCTAGAATCAGTTTATAACCTAGAGTCATTATGGTTTCTGAATGATTTTGCCAAAACACTAATAACTTATCTTTCACTGTTTATTTCCACTAAGTAATTGCTGCAATTGAGCAAGGTTTAACATAGCTTACACAAGGTTAAAACCACATTGTTATAAGCCAATAAGTGTAAGCTGCTATAACCATTTGCGATTTGTAGCCTGCTAAAAAATAAGCTGGCCTCAAAGCGAAACCGCGCGATTATATAGCATAATAAATATAAACCTAACCTTTTATTTTAATCTTTAAAAACAATTAAAAATCATATAGTTAAATCAAGACAGCAAGTTGGTGTAATAAGCATTCAATGGAGGTTAATCCTTCACTGTTACCATCACCACTAAGAGTATCAAACCTAGTCTCAGATTTAATCGAGGAGCAAGTCATGAGTAAAGAGAAAGTTGTACTTATTACAGGCGCTTCCAGTGGTATTGGTGAAGCAACAGCAAAAACCTTAGTCGCAAACGGTCATAAAGTAATTTTGACCGCTCGCAGTGAAGACAAACTTAATGCGCTGGTTGAAGAGTTAGGGGCTGATAACGCATTAGCAGTTTGCGCAGATGCCACTGATTTTTCATCGCTTGAAAACGTAGTTAATGCAGGTATAAAACACTTTGGCCGCCTTGATGTTGCATTTGCCAATGCCGGTATGGGTGTTCAAACGCCAGGTGTTGAAGAGGGCGATCCTGAGCAATGGCAAACAATGATTGATATTAATATCAATGCACTGCTTTACACCGCAAAACTCACTCTGCCACACCTAAGAAAAACCACAGGACACTTTATTTTAACCAGCTCAGCCGCAGGACGGATTGCCCTTAAAGGCTCTGTTTATGGCGCAACAAAATGGTTTGCTTACGGTTTTGGGCAAAACTTAGCTGAAGAAATGAAGCCATGGCAAGGACGCTGCACCACTATTGCCCCAGGCATGGTCAATACGCCTTTTTTTGATGAAGCAAAACCCGACAAACTCGACCCAAATGATGTAGCCGAGGCGGTACTATTTGCTATAGAGGCAAACCCACGTTGCAATGTACGAGAGTTATTTTTGATGCCGAGTAATTAACGGACTCGACAGTAATAAATGCCCTTAACAGGGCATTTAATTTGATCCAAGCAGTAAATTAATTACTGCAACTTAAACGCGCCTGTTTTAATCGGTTAATTGATGCGATAACTTGCGCAATCGTACCATGATTGATCTCGATAACTTGCGACTCACTTAACGCATCTTTATTTTGCAGAGCATCAACAATTGCCAAATAGCTTGCTTGCCACTCATTAACTGCTAAAAATACCTGCGGATTATTAGTAAGTACTTGCTGCCACATTACTAGCTGACTTTGCAATGCGGTAAGTTGTTGGCGATCACATTGTTGTTGGTAATCATCCACCGCATAATCAAATTGTTTTAAGGTTAAACTCTCTACCGGTAAAACATCCACTAATTTATCCAGTGGCGCTAACTGATGGTAATCATCGCTTAGAAACGCTAAATGATGCAACGTGTAATAGTGTGCGGGCTCTATCAGCTGACTAAAAGTAAGTAACGCGTTAAGCGCACTGCTTGAAACCTCTGGTAGCTGCTCTAAACGTTGAATAAACTGCTGTTGATGTAGTAAGCCTAACTGTTCATCGGCGTATTGGTCCATTAGCGCAAGCCGAGTGTACATGCTGCGCTCATCCGTTAAGCTAGTAGGTGACCAAAAACGTTCTCCTATTGCATAGAGTCTTGGCCAAATACGCGTATCTAAATTATCAGAGGTGATAAGCTCAGCCCAAATAGTTGCTTCACCACCCAATACATTACCTAGCTTGGCTCGTTGCTGCTGATGTTTTAGTTGTTGGTTCAACTGCACCAGAGGTATCTCACCACCGACATTTGCCCTAAACACATAAGGAGTATTACCCACGAATGCGGGATCTTTGCTAGCCTGCGTTAAACGAAATGTCAGCTGAGTTGGCCCAAGCCAAGTATCAATAAGCACCTGATAGTTATTCGCTATTTTAGTCACTTTATCAGTGATGAATGCCCCTTTACCCGCGATGTTGACAATTGCTTGCATACGAGACTGATCACTTGCAAAGACAGTAATATCGCCAGTCACCGCGCTGCCTTTTATGCGTGTGAGGGTAAAATCAACATGTCCGATTACAGTCTTCGCCGTTACTGCGGGTTTCGCCGGCGGCAGCGGATGATTACGATAGTGATAGCTCGTCCACTGCGGCTGATCAATATAAAACCCGCTTGATAACAAACCATCGAAACCGGCCTCAGTGATCGCCGCCAATGAATGATGACCACGCCATGATTGCACTAAGGTGTTGTTAGGCAAATTAGGATGTAATACCTCATCCCAACCAATCATTTTCTTATTGTATTTTGCTAATATTTTAGCAACCCGTTGATTGAAGTAGGCGTGTAATGCATGGCTATCAGCCAGTTTTTGCTTATGCATATAAGCTTGAATATGACTATTGGCTTGCCAATCAGTATCATCAATTTCATCGCCACCAATATGCAAATACGGATCAGGAAACAAACCCGCAAGCTCGGCGACTACTGCATCAACAAATTTATAAACCTCAGGGTTGCTTGGATCCAGTAACGGTTTAAATACGCCCCAACGTCGCTCCATCTGAGTTAATTGAGTTCCGCTACCAAGTTCAGGATACGCAAGTATAATCGCGCTGGCATGACCCGGAACGTCAAACTCTGGCACCATCCGAATACCTAACTTTGCCGCATAGCTAACCACCTCTTTAATTTGTGCTTGAGTATAATAAAGACCATCGGATGCCTGCTGGTGTAGTTTAGGGTAACTATTTAGCTCAATTCGCCAGCCCTGATCATCGGTTAAGTGCCAGTGAAACACATTAAACTTGGCTGAAGCCAAGCCACGTAATGTCCGTTTTACATCTGCAATTGGCAAAAAGTGACGCACGCCATCAAATAATAAACCACGCCACGGATAAGTTGGTTCATCCGTAATAATTAGATTATTAACTTGTAGCGGCTGCTTAGCACTAAATAATAGCTGCGATAAAGTCGCCAATCCTCTAAGCATGCCGTATTGATTAGCACTCGTTAGGTCAATTTTATTATCTGCAATAGTTAGCGTGTAACTTTCATCCATATTTAAATAAGGTAACTCGCTCACTGTTTGCGTGATATTAATGTGTAATTGCGCAGCCGCTCTTGGCGTAACTTGTAGATGCTGAAATTGGGTAGCAAACAACGAACTATTTAATAAAGGCAGGACGATAGCGTGCTGCGTTTTAGGTATAAATACCTTAAGAGTTGCTTCAAAGGTAGTACTCCCAGCCAATGATTGCACCTCTTTAGGCATTGGCATCAGCGCTTCGGTGGCGGGCGCAGAAAAAGCATAACAAGAGCTGCTCAGTAGCATTGCCCCCATCATAAAATGAATAATTTTATGCATTGTTTAATTCCTGTTGTTTGCTTGCTTTGAGAGTCACTGTCGTAGCGACAATTGCCCCTGCGGCGGTGATCACTTGAGCCGCAAGTTGCTGGGCAGTCTGCACTGCAATTGCACAAGGACTCGCTAATATTTGTTCAGCTAAAAAACCCGCTGCAAACGCATCTCCAGCCGCGGTAGTATCAATTACCTTCGCGACTGCGGTTACTGGATAGTAATTAATTGTTTGTTGCTGTAACACAATGGTGTCATCCAGCCCTTGCTTAATCACTCGCAACGCTTGTGGGTATGCCCGATAAAAGTCGACCAACTGCTGTTGTTCACAATCACCAAACACACCAAAGTGATCGTCGTTGGTAACAAAAATGATATCTGCAACTAAAAAGGCTTGGCGAAACCAATAGTGTGCTTGCATATTACTTTGCCAAAGCACTTGGCGATAATTACTATCAAAAATAACGATGCCACCAGCTTGCTTGAACTGTGCAATAGCAGTCATTAATAGCTGTTTAGTTGGGTCATCATAAATTGCTAAACTTATAGCTGAAAAATAAAGGTAATCAAACTGTTGCTGCTGCAATGCAGTTAAGAATTGATGTTGACTATCAAGCTTAAAATACTCTCTGGCAGCGCTATTTTTTCGATCATAATGAAAAACTCGCTCGCCATTAGCATCAAGCGTAATACCATAAGCGCCTAAAGTATGATTTGTTGCATATTGTAAAAAATCGAGTTTAAGCGCTTGCTGCTGCCACCTAGCCTTAGCTTGCTTACTTAGTTCGTCGCTACCAATGGCAGATATAAAATAAACATGCACCTGTTCTCCCATAAGACGTTTAAAGTAAACTGCCGTATTGTAGGTGTCCCCCCCAAAATTAAGCTCTTGATTTGTAGATAGTTCATGCATCGCTTCACCAAAAAATGCAATCTTAATCATGTTGCATTTCCTCGCGTTGAGCTTTTAAAATAGCTAATGCTTGTGCAGATGTGCACACTTGAACTGGGGTAAACAAAGTTACCATAGCAGCTAATAAAGCGGAGCCTAAAGTGGCCGGAATAATTGGGTTACTCCAATAAGCCAGCCAATTTGGCGTTAAAATAATCGCCAACGAAACCAACAGCGAAACCAATAAAGCAGTAATGGCCCCCTGCCAATTAAAGCGTGGCCAAAAATGACCAAATAACACGCATACACATAGACCTGACATTAAAGTGGCGATCATATTTGTAATGTAACCAATCACATCGTTAGTTAATAACGCCAATAATAACGCAATGCCTATCGTCATCACTAAGCCCATCCGCGAAAGTAATACAACATCTTTAGCGTGGGGCATTCGTTTGAATACTAAACTATACAGATCACGTATTAATACACTCACAGCTGCAATCGCATCTGAGCTAGCACTGGAAATCGTGGCTGAAAGGCCAGCAATAATAACCAGCGCTGCCAAGCCAAAAGGTAATAATTCAAACGCCATAAAAGGGAAAGAAAATGCACTGTTCTCTAAAGCAGGATTCAGTGCATAAGCTGCCATACCGATAATGGCAGGTACTATGGCAAATACTAAATACAAGCCACCCGATAAATAAAACGATTGACGAATACTTTTAACATGCTTGCCAGAATAAATACGTTGGCGAAATGATGGCGCAACCAAGACGCCTATTAACACCGCGAAAAACAATGATAAGCCATGCACTGCACCTATTTTATCCAATGATAAAAAGCTTTGGTTAAGCGCAGGTTGCGCATTGGCCATCTCAGCCAAGCCACCCACTTCATAAAGAGCGACCCCAGCCATCAAGAAAAAGCCAACAAATAACACCAATGCTTGAATAGAGTCGGTCCATACCACAGCAACATAACCGCCAATCACCACGTAAATACTAAAGCCCAGTGCAATAATAAGTTTTGCCGAAAATGGCGACAACCCAGTAAGCCATGCTAAATACATACCACCGCCCAGAATATGCGCTCCTAACCAACCAATACTGGCGACAAAAATAAATATTGCGATGGTATTCTTAACGAGTGGATGTGCTCCCACATAGTATGATACTTCTTCACTCATAGTCATGAATTGGTGTTCACGCACTGGCGCAAATAATTTTGCTAATAATAAAATTCCCGCAGCACCACCAAGGCCATAGATCATCCCAGCCCAGCCATTTAAATAAGCAAACCCGACAGCCCCCATTGATGATCCTGTTCCTACCATAGTGGCAACTGTAGTACCTAAAGTAAGAAAAAACGGTAAATTACGTCCCCCCAGTAAAAAGTCATCGCCACCTTTAGAATTTCGGCTTACCCACCAACCAAACCAAATCATAAATCCTAAGTAGCCTAAAAAGGCCATTAATAATTGCCACTTCATAAGACACCCTGCTCCACAATCCACGCTGCGCTTTGTAACAGCACTTCTAATTATTAATTACGTGGTTGATGTTAGTTATTATTCTGACCTAAGAGCGGTTATTATTTTGTGTGCTCTTAGGTGTAAATGTCAGCGCTGTCATTCAGCTACTGACAAAATCTTAAGGTGCCTTATAACAAGTAACATCCACCTCAACTTTACAATCGACGACTAAATCCGCGACCGCACAAATACGTGCCGGTGGATTAGCGCCAAAATACTCTTTAAACACTTTATTAAACGACTGAAAGTAACGAGAATCAGTTAAAATAACAGTAACATGCACCACATCTTTGAGCTCATAACCGGCCTCTTTCATAATCTCGAGGCAATTTTCAATCGCCAGTGCTGATTGCTCAATAATCCCCCCTTCAACCACTTCTCCATCTTTCATTGGGGTTTGTCCAGATACCATCAGCCAACCACCCGCTTCTACTGCGCGTGCAAACGGTAAGTGCTGACCACCGGTACCTTTACCGCCTTCAATACCAATTCGTCTAATCATCTTTACTTGCTCCTAGGGATGTTAAAAATTTACCTGAATATGCAGGTAGAATATGTTTATCTATAAGGGTTGCTTGGCCATTGGTCCAGACACGATGAATTCCTGAAGCCGCCAGCTCTGGATCAACAAATGTTGCGTTATCAATAATCTCATTGGCATCAAATAACACCAAATCGGCAAAGTTGCCTACTTTGATCACTCCACGATTTGCCAACCGATAGTTAGCCGCGCTTAAGCCTGTCATTTTATGAATCGCAGTTGCTAATGAAAAAATTCCTTGTTCACGGCTGTAATGACCCAGCACTCGGGGAAATGAGCCCCATAACCGAGGGTGTGGGTGTGGATCGCACGGTAAACCATCTGAACCAATCATGGTTTTATCAAACGCTAAAATAGTGTTTACATCGTCTTCATTTAACCCATGGTACACAGCACCAGCCGGCTGCAGTTTTTCAGCAGCATCCAGCAAACTGACGTCCCATTGTTTAGCAATATCAGCAAGTAATTGCTCGGCCATTGCAGGGTGGGCATCAGACCAAGTGATAAAAATATCGAAGTCGTCAGTCACTTGGTTCAAATCTAAGGTACTGGAGCTGGCCGCATACGGGTATGCGTCGCAACTACATTTTGAGTGCTCGCCTTGTGCTGCAAATTTTGCTAACAGCTCTGGGGCGCGTCCCCAGTTATTTTTACCTGCACACTTCAAGTGGGAAATAATCACTTTAATGCCAAACTTTTGCTCCATAGCAAACGCTTCATCCATCGCCTCAAGCACGGCATCAAACTCGGTGCGTAAATGGGTGGTATATAAAGCATCATGCTTTTGTAAGATAGCGCCAAATGCCTGTACCTCTTGTTCAGGTGCACACTGTGCATTGCGATAGGCAAGCCCAGTGCTCAAACCGAGGGCACCTTGGGTTATGGCTTCATCCAATTGCAATTGCATCGCGGCAATTTCGTCAAGCGTCGCTGGACGTAATAAGTCATCCATAACGTTATTGCGCAATGTGGTATGCCCTACCAATGCTGCAACATTCACATTGGCTTTTTGTACATTAAATGCATCGATATAATCGCGCATCTGTGCAAAAGTAAACTCTGCTTTTTCACCCAGCAGATTCATTGGATCCGGCGCATCTGCAGTTAGTTTTGCCGGCGCCGCGCTGATCCCACAATTACCGGTGATCACCGTTGTCACCCCTTGACTTATTTTCGCTGCCATCGCTGGGTTTCTTAACAACTCAAGATCATCATGGGTGTGTACATCGATAAACCCCGGGGCTAGGCATAATCCATTGGCCATTATTGTGTGTGTTGCCTGCCACTGTGATAACTCGCCGAGTGCGACAATATGTTCACCTTTAATTGCGACATCCATGTACTGAGGCGCATTGCCTAAACCATCAAATACTTTTGCTTGATAAATGATTGTGTCTGCTGATTGCGAGATATCGTGCCGCATCATTAATCTCCTAGTGGTGCTCTGTCTGGTCCTTGACGATACTCATCTAACTCATGTTTGATGCGACGAAGTTTTTCGCGAGATTTTTTCTGCGTTAAAATAGCCACTTCACTTGCCAATATGTCTACTGCAGCAAGCATCGCGTAACGGCCTGTGCTGGGCGTAAAAATGTAATCTGATTCGTTAGTTTTAATTGGTAAGTGAATCGTTGCGATATCAGCAAGCGCACTCTCTGGGCAAACCGCAATCACTTTAGCGCCATAATCTTTGGCAATATTTGCCGCATCAATTAAGTCATTTGCTAAGCCTGTAAGCGATAACACCACCACCACATCACTGATATCAACACTGGCGGCAGTCATTCTCATCATCACCGGATCACTGTAAGCGTTACTGAGTACATCCAGTCGAAACAAGCGGTTATGGCATTCTTGTGCAACTACAGAGCTACCCCCACCAACGCCAAAAATTAACGTATGACGGCTTTCAGCAATACAGCGAGCTGCTTCTTCAATCTGCGACTGTTCAATTAATCCGGCATTAATATCGAGAATATCGTGTATTGCTTTGTATATAGCTGGAATATCTTCACGTACAGAGGCATTTTCACTAATAAAGCGCTCTCCTACTGCCAGTGATTGTGCAAGCTGTAGTTTCATATCACGCACATTATCGCAGCCCAGCGCTTTTGCTAGCCGAGTGATAGATGCGTGACTGACTTTTGCGCGCTGTGCTAAATCACTTATACTTGCCGATGCTGCATATTGCAGATCGGCTAAAATTAATTGTGCAACGAGTTGCTCTGATTGTCGTAAATGGCCTAAACGCTCTTTAATTCGTGAAACAATATCCAATTAACTACTCTCCTAAAAATACGTATCAAAGATACCAACAACGTTATAATTATCATCGATAACATTAATATAACGCCATTTATCAAATGTCAGGCAAGGATGTGAAGTCCCAAAGGCAATAATATCACCGACTTTTAAGTGGCTATTTTGATCAACACGCAGCATGGCATGCTGATCCATTATTTTTTCAACTTGCCAATCAGCACCTGCTTTAGTAACAACACCGTGTTGGTCAATATGTAAATTCGCAATAGGTAGCCCGGCATCAAATGCCACATCGCGCTTACCCATACCAATAATTGCTCGTCCCGGTTCTGGCAATGACTGTACATATGCCCAAACCTCTAAACATGATTGTAAATCGCTACCAATATTACACGCCAACGGATTACGCGCTAGAATCTGTTGCTGCGCATGGCCATAAATCCCTTGATCATGAGCGACATAACAGCCAGGGCGGATCACAGGCACCATGTTATCGAGCATGTTACTAGGTGCAAAAGCATCGCAGACTAAGTCGTACCACGCTGAGCCACCTGCGGTAATAATTACTTGTTCTGTGGCAAAAGCCTGCTGCTCAATCAACTCTTTACATGTTGTTACCGCATCCGTTAAAAATGCAGTCACTTCACTTTGTGTACTCAACACTCCTTCATACACTTCAATGCCCGCAAGCTGTAATGAAGAAAACTGCTTAATATGCGCAACCAATTGTTGGAGCTTTTTTTCATCAACTACACCACAACGTCCACCTGGCACACCTAACTCAATAAATAATTTAACTTGTATGCCTTGCTTACTAAAGAACTCACCAAGGCTTGTTACATTGCTAACATCATCCACTAAACAATAAAAATCAACCTGATACTGTTTTAATAAATAGCTAAGCTGCTGCATGTTGGCTTTACCAACTAATTGGTTCGCCATGATAATGCGCTTAGCGCCAGCTTGTGCTGCTACCACTGCTTGTTGCACAGTTGCAATGGTGATCGCGTAAGCACCTGCATTTAATTGCTTTTTAAAAATATCCGGTGCCATGGTGGTTTTACCATGCGGTGAAAACTCCACCTGACTTTGTTTGGCGAACTCAGCCATCCATGCAATGTTATTATCTAAACGCGTTTGATAAATACACGCACAAGGAAGACTCACCTGCTGCTTAGCAACATTGCAATCACCTTGTATGATCGTTTCGCTGTTGCCTAAGCCTTTATTCATAGTATAAATTTTTGCGGCGCGTTTCATGGCTAACTTTTCCATAAATAAAACTCTTATTTTAAATCATTACCTTAGATAGCAACGTTGGATTAAAAATCAAAAAATTATCAAATGTTAATGTAATTGTTATTGCATTTTGTTTGAAAGTGATGTTAATTAATAACAACTAAGTAGTCAACACCTGTTACAAATTAACGGGAAATAATAATTAACTTTTAAATCTACAGGATGAGGTATATCAGCATGAGCATTAAAAACCGTCACCAACCCACTTTAAATAGGAGCCTAATAGCAAAAACCGTCGCCGCTATTGTATGTGGCTATACCAGCTTTGGCGTTTTTGCCGCAGACCAAGCACAGACAGCAAATGACGACATAGAAACTATTGAAGTGCGCGGTATTGCCGCCAGTAACAAACAAGATATTAACAACAAACGCTTTAGTACTGGAGTAATGGATTCTATTACCGCGGAAGATATTGGTAAATTGCCTGATGTAACCATTGCCGATACGCTGCAACGTATCCCAGGCATACAAATTCGCCGCTCTGCGGGTGAGGGCTCAACCATTAACGTTCGCGGTATGCCGCAAGTAACCACTTTGCTCAATGGCGAACAATTCTTAAGTGCAGGTTCAATTACAACATTACAACCAGACTTCACTGATGTCCCAGCGGCGCTGCTATCAGGGATTGATGTGCTTAAATCACCTCAAGCCGACACCTTGGCCGGTGGCATTTCAGGTACTTTAGATTTAAAAACACGTAGACCATTTGATCTTGACCAAGGCACAACCTTCTCACTCACAGGAGAAGCAACCCGTGGTAGTTTATCAGAGCAAACCGACCCTAAACTGGTAGCCTTTGCCGGATATAACAATGACAAATTTGGCATTATTGTTACTGCCGCTTATGACGAAAGCACCTTAGCGAATTACCGTAATGGCACAATTTTAACCTCTTCAGAAGTGCAAAATGAAACCGACCGCGATTTTAACGGTGATGGCGATTTTAACGACAGCTTTTACAGCCAACGTTTTTATGGCGTGATGGACCGAGAAACAGAGCGTGATCGCCTTGGCCTAAACACTACCATTCAATATCAAATTGCCGACACACTAACTTTTACTGGTGACTTGTTTTATACAAAAATGGATGACGCCGATCGTAAGCAAGGGGTGATGGTTGATAATGCCCGTGGTTCTATTTGGGCGTATTCTGATAACTTTATTCCTCGCTTAGATAATGATCGGGGCGGACAAATATACACAGTCAACGATGCTAACTTAAAAGTTCGTCGGGTAAGCGCCTACTCTGAAAGTTTAACTAACGACCGTGAATCAACCAATGCTAGCTTTTTATTCGAATACCAAGGTGATGGCCCACTCTCTGGTGAATTTAGGTATATTCATGGCTCTGCAGAGCGAAGCCATACTGAAAATGTGGCCCACGGCTTTTTAACCTCAGGCGCACAACATGGTTTATTAAAAAATCATGGTGATGGTATTACGCCAGTTAACCCCAATGGCTATGGCCCAGAAGAAGTTGATGTGAGCTTTTCTCGCAGCGGCGAATATTTAACCCTTGGTTTTGCAGAAGGCTTTGGTAATGATATAAGCCAATATAATCTCGTTTCAACCTACTCTGAAAATAACTTTGAAGAACAAGCCACACTTGATGTTGCCCGTATTGATGGCCATTATGCCTTTGAGACAGATCACCTACAGAATCTTGATTTTGGTCTGCGGGCATCAAAACGAGACGTAGAGCGCGAAACCTATATTCTCGTTGCACCATTTACCACCGGCAATATTAGTGCCGATGTGATGTGGAAAGATTCCGGCGCATCATTAGGTGATACCAATGGCGACGGTGAAAATAGCGTAGCAGGTGGTGATTTAACCATAGGGAAAACTAACTTCTTTAGTGATATGCCCGATGGTTGGGTCAACCAAGTCAATGGTTTAGGGCCAGGTGGCACTGGGCATAGTTTTTACTTAATCGATCCTAAAGTAATGGACGATCCAATGGCATTTCAAAATGCAATTTACCCGGGTAACAAACGATTAGCTAATCCGTCACGTACTTACCAAGTAAAAGAACAAACTCAAACAGCTTACTTTAAAGCAAACTTTGCTGGTGAATTGGGTGATTTGAGCTATACCGCAAATATCGGTGCACAATATATTAAAACCGAACTCGACATGCTGCAAAATCAACTAGGCTCTGCGCGTCCTTGTTCGTTGTGTACTGCCAGTGAGAAAACCGGTGAAAAATGGCTAAACAGAGATTACTCAGATTTTTTACCATCAATGAACTTTAATTTAAACCTAACCGAAGATGTGATCCTACGTGCAGGTTACGGTAAAACAATGACCACGCTCGATATTGGAAAGCTTGCTGGTGGTATAAGTGTTGGTCGTACCCGAGCCGGAGATGTACTTGCCGCTGAGCTTGGAGTAAGCCCTGACTTATTAGTGGCAGTACAAGGTCGCCAAAATGGTAATCCTGATCTAGAACCATGGCGCGCAACTAACTATAACCTATCTGCTGAGTGGTATTTTAATGACAGCGGTTTATTAAGTATTTCAGCCTTTTTAATGGACATAGAGTCATTTGTTGAAAACGGTATTGTCATGCAAGGCTTGCCTGATATTGATGGCATTATTCGCCGTGAAGTACCTGTAACCACTGAAATAAATGGCCAAGGTGGTGACATAAAAGGTTTTGAAGTTGTTTATCAGCAAGCATTTGACTTTTTACCAGCGCCATTTGATGGCTTAGGCTCATCACTAAACTTTACTTATGCGCCAAGTGACAGCGCTAACGTTGATGTTTATGGCAAAAGTTTACCAATTCAAGATAACTCAGAAAAATCAGCCAATGCTGTACTTTGGTACGAAAAAGGCCCATTACAACTACGTCTTGCAGCCAACTACCGTAGTGATCGCTTAGACAGCTTAAGCTCGCCAATGGGCGAAGGGGTAATGCCATTTTGGACCGATAGCACTTTGTACTTTGATATGTATGCCGGCTATGAATTTGCTGAAGATATGAGCATTTATACCTCAGTGAGCAATCTAACCGAAGAAAAAGAAGATATTTACGCACAGTGGTCTGATCATGTGATCACCCAAAATATCTTTGAGCGTCGTATTACGTTTGGTATTCGTACCCGTTTTTAACGCTTAACAACACATTTGGCACACTTCTGCCCAGGAGATAAAAAGACTTAGCATTATTTAAATAAGCTTTTTTGCCAAATAGCAAACCAGTACAGCTAATTAAGCTGTACTGGTTTTTATACCTAAGTGGATTCATCTAGGCTGATTGCCGATAGTGATCAACAGCAAAACTAAATAAAACTTTGATCATAAAAAATAGACTCACCATCAAAAACCACGTTGGCAGCGATAAGTAAATCAACAAAAAGATGCCATAACACATTAAGTTTGCAGCAATAAAACCCTGGATTGATTTACCATGTAACGCATTAACAACAGATGCTGCCACTATCGTATATGCCCACATAAGCAGTGCAGTATCTAGTGGCTGTGAAAGTAACCACGCAATCACTATTATATGAACGTGAATGGCAATAAAAATCAGCCTATTTTTAGGACGCTTTGTGTAAAACTCATTGGTACCAAGAGTGAAATTAGCAATACATCCTGCTAATACGTCAGCAATTAATATAAAAGCTAAGATTGCTCGCCAATTATCGAGTTTAATCTCCGCAACCGAATAAATAACCCAACTGCCGACTAAAGCAAACAAAATAGTACCGGTGATCTCTAAAATCGATTGTTTTTCGCCAAACACTTCATGCAAAAATTCAGGGGTTTTAAAATACTTCATTGTTAAACATTTCCTTATTTAAATTAAATTAAATTAAATTTTTGAACAACGACTTTCCATGTTTTTAACTATGCGAGTAGGTGACAAGATAAGCACCACTAGCAGCCAACGAAATAACATTATCTATATAGACACGGCATTAATTAAAAAAACACCGTAAAGGTAGCAGGATATGCTCAGGGATCTGATCAGAAATCACATACTTTTTTGCATCAACTGTGACTTCAAATAAAAGATACTCTGAATTTCTGCCAATATAACGCTCACCTATATTTGGCGTTATCTTATATATATTTCCGGTAAGAGTAAGCTGACTAGAGGCTGATATCTTTTCAAACCCGCCGTAAGGGCTGAGATGACCCTCTACGTTGTGATCTTTTAAGTAGTCGTTTCGAGGATGGCCAAACCATATAGGTTCGACACGAATTTCACTACTTTGAAATAATTTATTTGCTTGATAATGAATGGGCTCAAAGCACTGCTTCTCTATTTTAATATCACTGCAACCACTGATAAATATCACGGCAAGTATTGTAGTATACTCAATGTATTGCATATCAACGTATTCCTTTACATACACTTGGAGTTAGCTATTGGCAGCACTGCAATACCAGCATTCTTTATAACTCACATTTGCGCTGACGCTGGAGCAAACATATATCAAGGATATCGTAACTGCTTGCAACTTCCAGTGTAATTTGATGAATATTGACGCTTAAACATGACTTCATTAGCAAAGACAACAACTATGTCTTTTTAGTGTTCAGAATTACTTTTCTTAATTACGAGACTTAATAGCAGCCTAGATTACTATTAAGCCATTAATATCTAAGACATTATTTTAAATAGCAGCTCTCTTACTGTGGCAGGTTCAAATGGCTTGTCACATATAGCATCTACACCAGCTTGAGCAATATTAGCTAAATGAGTGTCGTTTGCCTCAGAACTCACCATCAAAATAGGAATATGCGAGTAAGCATTCGAGCTTCTTACGGTCTCCGTTAGCTCTTTGCCATCCATTTCTGGCATATTGTAATCAGTAACAATTAAATCAAATGATTGACTATTAAGGTGGTCAATCGCTTGTTTGCCATTTTCGGCTTCTACAGGCGCCGGTATTCCCATTCCAGCCAAGACCCTAATAATATGCTTGCGTGCAAAACGACTGTCATCAACCACAAGGACACGCAATAGCGTTACATCAAAATGCTCTAACTCAACTTCTTCTTCAGTGATGATATCTAAGGTTGCCTTTAACGCACGCGTAATTGCCTCAGCGCTAAATGGCTTTGGTAAAATAGCTAATACCCCTGACTGCCTTAACTGTTCAAGATAGGTTTTATTGCGCTCTGTTGATACCAGCATAAAAGCTTGATGCTCAATACCAGGGGTTACTCTGATTTTTTGCAATAAAGAGTCAGCGCTACCATCAGAAAAATACATGCTGCTAATAATCAAATCCGGTTGATAATTCTCCAGCATTGTTAACGTTTGCGCTTGAGAAGTAGCAGTTTCAATTTGTGACACACCGCATTGAGTAAGTGACTTTATAATAAGCTTTTGCTGAACATCTGAAGGCTCTACTAATAATATTGATAAATTGGCTATTGCTGTTAAGTCTTTCATTTAAATCTCTTCAGTGTTGCTATGTTTAGTTACGTTTAGTTACGTTGAATATAGTCTAATGCAGTCATTTTATGATAACTCACATTACTATACATAACATGCGCAGGTTCTGGATCAACGATTTCGATTGGGATATCGTAATTGCGTGCCACTTCTAACGCCATTTGGGTAATATTGACGCTAAACGAAGTGCCAATAAAAACGATTTTATCGGCATCAAGCATCCGCTGTTGTGCTTCGCTAATACGATAAAGTTCAGTGTAATATTCATCAAATAGCAACACAAAAGGCTTTAAAGATTGATCCACCACTGGCTGCTGGTTTTCGATGTTAAACAGCTCAAGCAGTGACTCATGTAAGCGGCTTTCGTCTACATTATCCCACGGTGTCGTATGCGCTTTCACATCATCGCCTTGATGATGAAACAAAGTCATTTGATCAAGCCGGCCATGAATGGCGATATAGTTTTTATTGCCTGCTTTGCCATCTAGTCCGTCAATATTTTGTGTGATCAGGTTTTTATCGCTCAACCACTGATGAACTTCGTTAGGACCGTGGTTGCGATAAGTAGCAAAGCGATGATAATACCAAGCTAAAAACTCCCGTGGGTTGTTTTCATACATAGCACGCGTAGCCATTTCCATTGGCGTATAGTTTTTACTGCCAATAGTCCAAAACCCATCTTCACCTCGAAAGGTAGGAATGCCGCTGGCGGCACTCACACCGGCTCCGGTTATATATAATGTATTCATAGCGTTCCCAATAAGCGCTAAACACACGTTTGATTTTTGCCTTGCTTCTTTGCTTGATAAAGCAATTCATCCGCTTTGTGCATCGCTTTATCAATCGGCACATCCGCAGTTAGTTTACTGATCCCCATGCTCACTGTAACAGCCAGCTGGTTTACACCAATATCTAAACGATTTTGTGATAAAGCATAATGAATATCGTTGGCAAATTGTGTCGCTTGTTGTTTATTTTTATGGCGTAGAAAAAATAAAAACTCTTCACCGCCCCAGCGCGCCACCATATCATTTTCACTTAACTGAGCAACAAATAAATCAGCAAGGTGCTTTAGTACTTCATCGCCAACTGAGTGACCATATTGATCATTAATATCCTTAAAATTATCTACATCCGCAATGATAATACTCCCAGTTTGCAGCTGGGCATCAAATTGCTCGAGTTCCGCCATAGCATAACGTCGATTAGGCAAGTTTGTTAAAGGGTCGCGAGTCGCTAAATATTCATTTTTATGTACAAGTTCAATCAAACGGTGGCTATACATTTGCCGAAAATATTCATAAAAGCCACTCAATAACGCAACAATTATAAAAGAAGCAATAATACGAATTGGAAAATAAACCGAGTAACCGCTGTAAAATTTAAAGTAGCTCGATAAATAAAAGGCGCCAGTTACGCAAATTACAAAAATAATTAAATCAATGATTCCCCGTTTAAAACCACGCACAAAAAAGGTTACCGGAGATACAATAAAAATCCAAATAGGCCCAGTACCATGGCTCCCTCCTGTAAGTACTAAATAAATCATTAAAGCATATAAAGTATACAAAACAATTAAAGAGGAAATCTCGACTCTATCACCAAGGCAAAAAGGGGAAGCAAGTAAAATTGATGAGCCTAATAGAGGGTAAACCAAAGTAGATTGATTATTAAACAAAGCGATTATTGCCATACAAAGCGTTGTCAACGTACCTATTACGGAAAAGAACCTAATAATAAGTTTTCGTTCGGCCATATCAGAATAGCTAATCATCAATACAATGCATCACTTATCAATAGTAAAGGCAATCTTTGCATGCAAAAACTGATTGTAAGATTGCACTAAAATTAAAATAATTAATCAGTTACCAGTTCAAATATAGTCTAGACATGAGATCATTGTAAAAGTGAAAGTAATAAATAGTTGCTAAAAGTAAGCTTACACGCGAATAACATCCTGGTATTACTAAGCTGAGCAAATAGGTTTTGCCATATCATTGCTTCAAAAAATCGGCTGCTCATTAGCAATAACCTTTAGATTTAGCTTTACCTAAGTTGCAAAAGGCTCAGGTAAAGCTGGTTAAAGCTGGTTAATGCAAAGGATAAAAGTGGGTTCAAAAGTATCATTAAATAATCATACTTTATTTGTAAGCCCTGCGAAAAACCCTTAATAAGCGACGCTCATACGTTGATTAATATGCGCGGCATTTTGCACTTCATCCAGCATAGCAATCGCGTAATCAGTCACTGATATTTTGCTTTCACCTTGTTCATTAGTAAAAAACGCATCGCCACCAATACGATACGGACCTTCACTTGCGCCAGGGTAAATAACCGCGGCAGGGCTTACAAACGTCCATTGTGTGGTTGTGTTTGTTGCTTTAAATACACTGAGAGCCTCACCTTGCGCCAACGCTTCATCTTTATATTCAGCAGGAAAGTCCGGCGATGACACTAACGTAACACCAGGCGCAACTTCTAAACTACCTGCACCACCAACCCACAGTAAACGAGTACTGCTACCTGACAGTGCAGTTAATAAACGCTTGGCCGTTTGCGCAACTAATTCATGGTTACCCGCTGCACGTCCACCGATTGAGGCAATCACCACATCAGCGTTCGTTAATACTTCTGCAATGTCATTTTGAGATTGTAAGTCAAACTCTTCTACCGCTGTACCGTCAGTCACCTTATCCGCATCACGAACAACCGCCGTCACATTGTGACCATTAGCTTTTGCCTGCGCCATGATGTGGCTACCAATCCAACCTGTTGCGCCTAAAATAGTAATATTCATGTCTGTATCCTTAAAAAAGTATTAATCATCTGAGTTGATGTAATCAGTTTACTTGCTCATTAATTGATGATAAATAAACCTTATAGATACACATTAGTTCACCTTAGGATGCTAATGGATAAGATAACTGCAATCCAAAGCTTTGTTGAAGTCGCCCGCAGTGGCAGCTTTACAAAAGCAGCTGCTCACTTAGAGCTCAGCCGCTTACAAGTCACCCGCCACGTACAAGACATTGAGCAGTGGCTGAGCTTGCGATTATTTCACCGCACCACCCGTAAAGTCAGCTTAACCAATCAGGGCGAAGAAGCGCTTGCCTACTGTAAGCAAATACTCAGCACCGTATTGGATTTAGAAAGTAGAGCACATAACCATAATAACGAGCTGGTTGGTACCATTAGAGTCGCAGCCCCTATTGGACTTGGCCAAAATCTGTTGTTTGATGCAATTGAAGAATTTGTTGCTATACACCCAAATACTCATTTTCAGCTAGTACTCTCAGATCGGTTATCACAACTGGTTGATGAGCGAGTAGATATAGCACTGCGCTATACTCATGAGCCTGATGAGCAATTAATTGCGCGTAAGCTTATGTATATCAATACGGCTATTTGCGCCTCCCCAACTTATTTGGCGAACAACAGTCCAATCACTAAACCGCAAGATTTATTGCAACACAATTGTTTAGTGCATAGCGGTAGTTCAACATGGCATATTATTAGTGATAACGAGGATGAAAAAGTCACCGTAAAAGGCAGTATTAATGCTAATGATATGTCTGTGCTACTAAAAGCAGCAATCAAAGGAATGGGGATCGCAAATTTGCCGTGTGACTTGGCAAATCGCTATTTAGAGCAAGGTAAACTGGTTAAAGTGAATCCATCTTTTTCATCACCTGGCCAGCATTTATGGGCTGTGTATTTATCTCGTCATTATCAACAAAATGTGGTCAGAGCGTTTATTGATTTTTTAGCGCTGCGATGGCAACAAGATATCCTATAAAATGACTGTGTAGTATTAGAATATTACCCGTTACTGATTAGTGTATGTTTTACTAGGAGCTCATTGTATTAGAGTGCACTTAATCTCCACTCTGATACGTTTACGCACAATTAATATCTGGAGCAGAACATGGCTAAAGTACTTATGATCACCGGTGACTTTGTAGAAGACTATGAAAACATGGTGCCTTTTCAAGCATTATTGGCGATGGGTCACCAAGTTGATGCTGTATGTCCTGATAAAAAAGCAGGTGATACTATCGCCACCTCAATTCATGATTTTGAAGGCGACCAAACCTATACTGAAAAGCGCGGTCATAACTTTGCGCTAAACGCGACATTTGCCAATATTAATGCCGCTGATTACGATGCCCTGTATTTACCCGGTGGCCGTGCCCCTGAGTATTTACGCTTAAACGCGAAAGTAATTGAAATAATTCAGCATTTTGCTACAGCGGATAAACCCATTGCCTCTATTTGTCACGGCCCGCAATTGCTCACAGCGGCAGGAGTTATTGAAGGTAAAAAAGTATCCGCTTACCCTGCTTGCCAACCTGAAGTGAAAATGGCGGGTGCCGAGTACGTTGAATTACCAATGGATGGCGCCATTACCGATGGCAAACTAGTAACAGCACCAGCATGGCCTGCACACCCTGCCATGTTAAAACAGTTTGTAGCCTTGCTATAATCGCAGTTCAGCAGCATCAAGAG
>NZ_VXCS01000037.1:0-36908 GCF_052850545.1 Pseudoalteromonas sp. 1181_04 | reverse complement strand
CCGCGCAACAAAACAACAGCAGTTTGAGTATGGATACTTATTTGGTGCAGTCTGCCCAAGTAATGGTAAAACAGAAGCGCTGATCAGCCCTATCGTCAATAAAGAGGTCATGACGCAACACATGGAATTAATATCAAAAGCCACGGAGGCAGGACGTCATGCGGTCGTGATCGTTGATGGCGCTGGTTGGCATACTATTGATACGGTACAACCATTCAATAATGTCACACTAATAAAACTTCCGCCTTACTCCCCGGAGTTAAATCCAATAGAGCAAGTATGGAGTTGGCTACGGCAACACTGTCTATCAAACCGTGTATTTAGTGGTTATGAAGAAATAGTCGAACAGGTATTGCAAGCGTGGAATAAATTCATCTCAGTGCCTGATACGGTTAAAAGCATATGCTCTAGAGACTGGATAAAATTGACTTAATCTTTATGCAGATTGGTATAAGGAGGCAAGGTATCACAGAGACATTTTTAATGCCTTCATCAACATTGCCCATGTGCCAGCTTGCGTGATCAACTATGACCACAGCGTGCTCTCCATAGCGCGTCGCATCCGAAATGTGTTTGGTATTAGCCTAGAAGGTTGTTAAAATAAATTCGACTTCAATCAGCAAGCCATTGAAATAGAGTGTTATTTTCGGTTGTATTGTTCACTCTGAGTTCTAACAGGGAGCTTATTGAGTTAGATTTAAGATCTAATATTGGATTGCCTTTATTTTCCTCCAAAGTAACATTGTTTTTAAGACCTTTTTCGGTTACTTCACAGGTGCCATTTTTACAAATAACATCAGGTTCTGGTCTGAGGAGCTGCTTATCTGAAGTAATAATAACATACCGATCATCAACCTTAGAAGAATCTTCAAAAGCCTTAAATTTTTCAGCCGAAAAGCTTGGCACTATTCCCGCTTTTATTTCTATCATATGTTGTAGAAATTGGTAACTACCCCTATGAGACAATGCACTTAAACCTGGTTCAGTCATAAACGAAATGAAACCCTCATCTATATCAGATGAAGATAATTTTTTCTGACTATCAAGAATATTATTTATCGTAGCTTGATCTTTATCCGTAAAGCTGACCGCAAGCTGGTATCCTTCACCGTTGAAGTGTCCATTATTAAAATTATTAAGTATCTTCCCATCGTCATGCATTCTGTAACCACCAAGATCACTGGCAAACTGACGGATATACTTAAAATCTATATTATTATTATCAGCATATTCATAGATATCAGCTAATAACTCTCTATCTCCTTGTGTCAAAAATTCATAAGAACTTCGCATTAAGTTAGATAAGGACATCCCATCAGCGCCGCTTAAAATTTCTGATTCAGTACCACCAAAAATATCCGTCACCATAGCTTCATAATAATGCTCAGACCGGCTTATATTTTTGCTTTTTTCTAAATCCCGTTCATCTAAAATAGACTCGAACTGTGATGTTACTTGCGAGCTATATTCATCGGAAACCATCGCTTTACTAAAAGAAGAAAAAGAGTTCATATGAGATAATAGTAATTCTTCAAATGATGCTAGTGCGGTAACGTTACTTTCGTATTTAAGGCTGTCTCGTTTTAGGTTTGATAGGTTTTGCTGATCAAGTGTGTGCCATCTTTCATATGCAGCTACCCTCTCTGAGCTGCTAAATGTATTACTTGTGTCTAATGCTATCGTCTCAAGTTTTGATTTGGATAAATGTTCAAATTCCCATTTTGCTGTGGCAACCTCATCACTATTTATTTTTGCATTTGAAGAGAGTATTTCCTTATGTAGAGATAAATTTTGCTGACTTAATTTAGAAATATCAATAGAGCTTTTGGCCTTACTTAATTTCGACGATAATGAAGAAACCGATGCATGTATTTCTATATCCTTACTTTTTTTGGGGTCAGATTGTGGCTGAGGAAAAGCTTTTCTCGCATTTAACAAACTTCTCTTGATATCAGGTATATCCATACTATTGACCCTCTAAACGAAAATAGACTCCTTTGATTAAATTTGGAGTCTAAGGTGTTAATTAGTTAGTTGTGTAGTTAAAAGTTATACTTTCTATTCTATTTGGTGTTGAATAATGGAAAGTACCAGTTGCTTCAACTCTATGAACAATTGATACTTGAATACCTGGTTTGAAGCTCTCACCATTAAATACTGTTACCTCTCCAGTAGAGTTTGGCACAATTGGTTCGCACTTAACGGGATTGTTGTTATATGCTCGATAAAAGCACAATTCAACAATCTCGCCAAAAGAATCTGGGTAATTTGCAGATGTGTAATTAATCCCAGTAATTTTATCTGTTTTACTCTCAAGTGGAATATCTCTTAAATCGCCATGTAATATAGAAAATAGAGATGATGACAGACCACCGGCAGAGCTTAATACTAGCATCCTGCTTGGTTGCTTCTCTTTAGTTATACTGAAATCAGCGGCGAATGCTTGAGTGCTTTAAACTAGTGAAGACATTAGAAAAGCGGTAATAGACATTTTCTTCATTAAAAATTCCTTATTATATAATTGGAGAATTTTTCATTCTCTGCTTTGTACCTTTTTTACATTATTTTAATGAGGCAACATTGTCAATGTAATAAGAACAAATTATTCAATCTGGTTAGCTAGGCCATACTATGTAATGGATATTTGTACGTTTAAGTATCCATTATTAAATGAGCACTTTTTTAAATTCAAATGAGAGGGCACCCAACTAAATTACAAAAACTATTACTAGGTTTACTCGCTGATCTTATGCTTATAAAGCAGAAGAGCTGAGCGCTTCATGTTTGTGTGGGAGTTTGTCGACTATGAATGGGGATCCCGTGTCGAGACTGTAGCTGTCATCTAGCTAATTAAAAGTTGAGTGCAGTAAAGCATAGCCTTTGACCTTTAGAAAATATTATCTTGTTGCAATTTCCTCCTTGGTTTACTTTCTGAGCTGTGTAAAACTAGCTGGGTTAATTTAGTAAATCAGGTGACATGAATGTCGAATATAAAAGCTTGGAAACTTATCAGTTTATTTTGTTTGGTAAGCTTACTTATGGGCTGTCAATCGAAAGAAGAGCAGTTACAAGAAACAATTAAACAATCTATAGCTAAAGCTGAAGTTGAGTTAGCAGGACTTGGTAGTGCCTTAGATAACGGCTCAATTCGTAATGCCGCTTTATTAAGCGAATATGGCCGTATACTTAGCAATGAAAAGCCAGAGCTAGCTAAAATTGCTGGCGTGCTCGTGCAAGATGCAACTCGAAAAGGCCCGCTTTACTCAGGTTTGCAACAACGCTTAGCTGATATCAAAAGTACTTACCTTATTCCTCCTTACGATGAAACACTGCAAAATATTGATTTGTTGCGAGATGCTGCAAAGCCCGCTTTATTTTCGGATGCTTTGACCGATCCTATTAACATGCTTGCTGATATGTCGGGTGGCTCGCTTGCGCGTGTCGGTGCAATCAGTCAGCAGGCTGAAGGGGTTGGTGAAGGCAACCAGTTAGTCGGCAATCCTAATTATGGTAATTGGCAAACTAACAGTAGCGGTATCAGCTTTTGGCAGTGGTATGGCATGTACCGCATTTTAGGTGATGTATTTGATCGTGTTGAATATGGTAGTTGGAGCAAGCGCCGTAAGTATAGTTATTATAATGATTATGGTCGTGCGCGTTATTCTAGCCCTAAGCAAATTAAAGCACAAACCGCCGTTGAAACACGTACTAAGCAATCGTATCAACGCCAAGGTAAGCAATTCACAAGCCCTTATGCATCTAAAAAAACCGGGGCTTCTGGGTTAAGTCGTAGCAGTTATACACCACCAAAAAGTCGCAGTAGTTACTCCAAAACCAGTAGCTATAGTAAAGACTCGGGATCGGTCAGAAACAGCAATAATAGAACCTCTCGCGGTGTCAGTCGCGGTAAGTAAACGGCTATTTAAAGATTTAGTGTTGGAGTTTAAAGAATATGTACGAATTTAATGGAATAACTATGTGGTCACTACAAGCAATCGCGATTGATTTTGCGATTATTATTGCACTGTTTGTGAGCCTTAAATATATCAAAGGTTGGGTATCTAACTTACATGCCAATGATGAGATCACTGAGCGTGATAATTTTGCGTTTGGTATTAGCTTTGCTGCTGGCTTAGTTGCTTTAGCAATTGTGCTGACGGGTGTAAGCAGTGGTGCATTTGCAGTGAGCTTACAGCAAGAAGCATTGCAAATGGCAGCTTATGGTTTGTTAGCTATTGTGCTAATAAAGCTTGGGCACTTTTTTCAAGATAAAGTGGCACTGCGCAAGGTCAGCTTACATGATGAAATAGTGAAGGGTAATGTAACTGCCGCGGTGATTGATTTTGGTCATGTTGTGAGTGTGGCAATCGTTATTCGCTCAGCGCTATTTTGGGTGGCTACAGAAGGTTGGCATGGTTTACCAATCGTTATAGCAGCGTTTATTATTGGTAGCATTGCGTTATTGCTCGTGAGCCAGTATCGCGTACAACTATTTAAGCGTACTAACCGAAGTGGAGATTGCCTACAACAAGCAATTGTTGACGGTAACTTGGCTGTTGGTATTCGCTATGCTGGCTTTTTAATCGGTAGCGCGCTTGCGCTTACTGCGGCTTCAGGTATCGCGCCTTATGCTGCAGATAGCATTAACACCAGCTTGATTTTCTGGGCGATTAGCGCTTTGGTTAGTTTAATTGCATTTATCGTACTGCATTTAATTACGATTAAAATTATCCTTTCAGGTTGCGATATATCAGACGAAGTGAACCGTCAAAAAAATGTGGGTGTAGCAACTATTTCAGCGGCAATCTCGTTTGCTGTGGGTATTACCATGGCAACTCTATTAGGCGCGTAAAACTTGTCACATTCTAAGCAAAGCCCAAGTAAGTACTCCTTACTTGGGCATGATTTTTTATTAATTACTGTTATGGCCATACTCGCTGGGTGTGGCCTTATTTATGAATATCTGCTATCTCATTATGCCGGACGAGTTTTAGGCTCTGTAGAGAGCGCTATTTATGCGATGATAGGCACTATGATCGTAGCTATGGGTATAGGGGCTTTTTTAGCGCGTTGGTTTAAGGATGCCTTTACCGCCTTTGCTTGGCTTGAAAGTCTTATTGCACTTGTTGGTATGGGTTGTATCTTAGCTATAGCCAGCGTTATTGCTGTTAGTTATTCTTTACCGCATATTTTTTCTGACATTTTTAATCTACCCGCGGATGTGGTGCTCAACGGCTATGTTTTTCAAAAACTCCAAGAGTGGTCACGATTCCTACCTTATGTATTTGGCTTATTGTTAGGTCTATTAATCGGTATGGAAATTCCACTTATCGCTCGCATACGTCAGCATGTTTATGGTCGTTTCTTAGAAAATAATGCAGGCACGATCTACGGTGCCGACTATATAGGTGCAGGTATTGGAGCGGCTATTTGGGTTAGCATTATGTTGGCTATGCCAATCATGCAGGCTGCGGCATGGACTGCGCTATTTAATATTATCGCAGGTTTGGCATTCTTATGGCGTTATCATAGCTATGTCCGTTACGCCAAACTATTACTGGTATGTCATATCGCTTTACTGGTGTTATTTGGTTTTATTTTAATGCTTGGTAGTAGCTGGATGAAAGATTTAAGTAATGTGCTTTATAAGGATAAAGTTATTTATTCTGAAGCGACGAAGTATCAGCATCTAGTGTTAACCGAGCGATTGAGCCGCAATCAACCCGATCCAATTACCGATCTTTACTTAAACGGCCGCTTACAGTTTTCTAGCATTGATGAACAAATTTATCATTCAATGTTAGTGTATCCGCCATTATTAGCCTCGAACCGTCACGATAATGTATTGATTATAGGCGGTGGTGATGGCTTAGCACTAAGAGACGTATTGAAGTGGCCTGTTAAAGAAGTCACTTTAATTGATTTAGATGCCCAGTTACTTAGTTTATTTGGTCATGATGACGATGAATTTAATCCTCCGGCAGCTATTCATGAGCGCTTAACTAAACTTAATAAGCACTCAATGGCTGATCCTCGATCGCATATTAAAGTGGGTGATGCTTTTCTTGAAGTAGAGCGGTTACTTGATGAAGGTAAGCGTTTTGATACCATCATTATTGACTTACCTGATCCGAATCATCCCGATTTAAATAAAATGTACAGTGACTATTTTTATAATCATATCCGTCAATTACTAGCCGCAGATGGTGCAATGGCTGTGCAGTCAACTTCGCCTTATCATGCTAAAAAAGCATTTTTAAGTATTGGTAAAACAGTCAAAGCGGCAGGTTTTAAGCATGTTGAGCAATACCAGCAAAATATTCCATCATTTGGACAATGGGGATGGACGATTGCAACCACCACAGGTCAATCTGCAAGTGCGAGAATTAGCGATATAACAAGCTTACCAGTTGCTTCTAGATGGATCAGTAAAAAATATTTATTGGCAGCATTCGTATTCCCCAATCATTATTTTGAACAAATAAATGATATTGAAGTCAATCAATTAGGCTCAGGTACTTTATATGATTATTATCGTAGTGCATGGCAGATAGAAAGTGAATTGTATAAAAATTAATAAATCATGGTTGACATAATATGTCGACCATGCGAATCTTAACTCAGACATAATATGTCAAATGACAAAAGGCAGAGACATGGAATTAAATGAACTTTCAATAAAACTAGCATCTTTTGAAACTGAAGGCGCTAACTTTGAGTCTTTCTTGATTGCCAATCCCGGCGAGCAAGATGTGTTGCAAGTCATAGTAGATGGCAATGATGAGCTTCCTATTTTTGTTACTCAGACACAAGAGCAGCTGTTATGTATTAGCTATTTGTTCGCTGATGAGGAAGTGAAGCCTGAACTACGTGATGAGTTGAATGAAACCTTATTACGTTTGAATGTACCAATCCCGCTGAGTGCATTTGCGAAGATTGATGATAAATATGCGATCTTTGGTGCTTTGTCGGTTAATTCATCGTTTGATGATATTACCCATGAGCTAGTTACTTTAGCTGATAATGCCATCGATGCATTAGAAGCGGTAACCATTTATTTAAACGATTAACAGCTAGCTATTTTAAGTGGAGTTAAGATTATGAGTATTTTAAAAAAGTTATTTACAGCAGTACGTGGCGGCGCGCGTGAAGCGGGCGAAGCAATTGTTGACGCGAATGGGATTCGTATCTTTGAACAAGAAATTGCTGATGCGCAAAACGCGCTGCAGCGTGCTAAAAAAAGCCTAACTGAAGTGATGGCTAAAGAAATGCAAACGAAGCGTAAGATTAGCGCATTAGATGCCTCAATTGCTGAGCACGAAGCGTATGCAGGTCAAGCACTTGAAAAAGGTAATGAACCGTTAGCGCTAGAAATTGCTGAGAAAATTGGCGACTTTGAAGCTGAAAAAGCAGAGCATGATCAAGTGTTAGCTGGTTTTAGCAATCACATTGTAACGTTGAAGCAGCAAGTAAAAGATGCTGAAAAATCGATCAAAGAAAACCAACGTCAGCTTACTATGGTTAAAACCACTGAAAGCGTGCAACAAGCAACAATGGCAGTAAATAGCACACTTAATACTAATAGCTCGTCGATGACGAATGCACGCCAATCACTTGAGCGTATCAAGCAACGTCAACAAGATCGTAGTGACCAGCTTGGTGCTGCTAAAGTACTTGAAGCTGACACTAATGGCGATGATCTTAAAGCTAAAATGGCTGAAGCTGGAATTGGTGATAGCAATCCAAAAAGTGCAGATATCTTAGCGCGTATTAAAGCGAAGCAAAACGGCTAACGCGCAATTACGATTATTAAAAGGTAACTTATTATAAGTTACCTTTTTTGCTTATGAGGCAGTCTATGTTTAACTTCTTTAAGTCTAAAAAAGCCCCTGAACGCCAATTAAATCACCCTAGTGAACTTAAAAAAGGTGATATGTTCACAGTGATTGATTCGTTTGCTTACCCAAGTTGGCTAAAAGGCCAAACATTGCGCGTTACCGATGTGCAAACTTATCAATATCAGCACAGTGCAGATTATGAGCTAGTACTTGAAAGTGATGCTGGCAAGGTGGTTTTTTTGCAAATAGAGCGCAGCGATGGTGAAGAGTGGGCGAATTTTTCAATCAAAATCCAACGTGATGAAGTGGATGAAATCTTCACACTGGATGAGTTTGCGCGCATCTTTGACGAAGATGATTTAACCTACATAGAAGTGAAAAATACACCAGAGCGTTACATGCAGTTTTTAGCTAAAAGCTATCAACAAAGTGAATCACCATTTGTGTGTTATTTTCATAATAAAGATTATCGTAGCCAGCCATTACCACGCTATGAGCAAGAAGGTGGCGAACCATGCGAAATGATTTGCCTTGAGTCGAGCGATGGAAGCCATGGTTTAAACATTGAGATTTGGGATGGTGGAGAAACTGAAGTATCACTCACTTTAACCCGACCAATCACAGACATTGTTGATCTGTTCCCTGGAGATGCGCAGTGAGTAATGCAAAAGATAAATGGTTACGTCAGGAGCAGGCTGTAAGAGCCACGCAAATGGCGTTTGATCTTAGCAGTGAAGTGCAAAAATCGATAAAAAAGCAAGCCATTGATCAAGAGCTAACGCCATCCGATATGATCCGCAAAATTTTATCACTTGAGGTTAAATCAAAAAAAACGCGTCAACGTTTATCATTTAACCTTAATGATGAAGAAATAGCATTACTTGCTGAACGCTTTGGCGTTGCCCCAGATGATAAGCGGGCAGTAAAACAGCAAGTTGCTGAGTTACTGATTGCTCGAACTAGTAAACGCTAGGTTTTGCCTTCTGATTATTAAGCCCTTACACTTAGGGCTTAAATTATCAAATAATGAGTTGTTGTGAATATTATTTTAATCGCCTATCTACTAATTTTTGCTTTGTTTGGCACGGCAGCGAGTTATTTCTTACGGTTTATTTATGCCTATTGGGTTAAAAAGCAGATGCCGATGCATTTTATTTTTAAAGCAGGGATTTGTATTGTGGCGGTCGTGGTAATTTCCGCGCTGATCCCATTATTGGTATAGCGCGGTTGCAGCAGAGCGACTATTTTAGCTCAAACGACTGGCATTGCTGATCAATACATAATGCTTGCACAGGTAAAACCGGTAAACAATCATTTAAACCATTGGTTTTATTATCGGCAGTTTCTTGCTGAGTAATTTGATCCGCTAACTGTTCTGCATTTTCTTGTTGTGTGTGCAAGGTTGAGTACACTACATAGCGGCTTGGACCACCACAGGCGCGTTGGCCTACTTCAAGCACCTTACATTGAAAACTCGCGGTACAGCTATTATCTTGCACCAACTCAGCCAATGCGCTATTTAATTTAGATACATTTGTATTGCCGTTTGCTGGTGTTGAGTCAGAAGTGCTGACACAACCACTGAGGATCAGCAAACTGGCTGTTGTTACTAAAAATTTAGAATATGATGAACGACTCATATTGGTTTCCCTTAATAAACACTTGTCGCAGAGCTTTCTAGTTTAACACATTTATTTTCAATACACTGAGCCGCAGGGGCCGTCAGGTGCTGACAAATACTGATCATCTTATTCTGTGCATTAAATTGGCTTTCAAGGCTGGTGATCTGCTGAGTTAACTTTTCAACGGCTTGCTCATTGGCCGTTTTATTAGAGTAAACAATATAGCTACTAGGGCCGCCGCACGCACGGCTACCAACCGGTAATACTTTACATTGAGAGCTGTTATCGCAGTTTAGATCTGCAATTTGTGTCTGTAATTGCTGGTGGACCTTTTTAATGTTATCTCTTGTTGCCGGAACTTCTGTTTGCGGATTTAACTTAGTCGCTTGATTATTTTTAACTAGCGCTGCAGGAGCCGGGCTAAGTTGGTTGTTATTCGGGGTCGCAGCATCAGAACAAGCCGATAAACATAACGGCAGTAGAAGCGCGATAATAAATAAGCGCATGATAAACCTTCATAGTGGTGAACAAGTAACCACCATCATACACTTTGCAGATAACACAGCAATAAAAACTATGGCATTCAAAGGTTAAACCCGACGCTAAGGACGGGTTTAATATTTTTATAGCCCGCCTTGGGTTAATTTTGCGGGATTGAGTAAAGTTTCCAGCTCACTACGTGATAGGTCAGTTTCTTGCTCAGCAACATCAAGAATTGGACGGCCATCTTGATATGCTTGTTTGGCAATTTTAGCTGCTTTAGCATAACCAATGACTGGATTAAGCGCGGTCACTAATATGGGGTTTTTGGCGAGTGCTTTGTCGATATTGGTGTGTTTCACTTTAAAGGATCGAATCGCTTTATCAGCTAATGCTTGACTACTATTTGCCAGTAACTCAATACTTTGCAAAATATTGTAAGCTATTACAGGTAACATTACATTGAGTTCGAAGTTACCTGATTGACCTGCAACAGTAATAGTTGCGTCATTACCAATCACTTGTGCACTAACCATGGCTGCCGCTTCAGGGATCACAGGATTTACTTTACCGGGCATAATTGATGAACCGGGTTGCAGTGCTTCAAGTTCGATTTCACCAAGGCCAGCTAGTGGACCTGAATTCATCCAACGTAGGTCGTTTGCTATCTTCATTTGTGCAACAGCGAGCACTTTTAGCTGCCCTGATAAAGCGACAATGGTGTCTTGCGAACCTATGTTATAAAAAAAGTTTTTGCTTGGCACAAAGCGTACACCGACGTTGGCACTGAGATTTTTACAAAATTGCTCAGCAAACAGGGGATCGGCATTTATACCAGTACCAACGGCTGTGCCTCCTTGCGCTAAAGCAGATACCCCTTCAAGGCTATAGCGGATCCCTGCCATTGCACTATCAACTTGGTGTTGCCAAGACCCTAGAGTTTGCGCAAATGTCACTGGCATAGCATCCATCAAATGAGTTCGACCCGTTTTTACGATTTCACCTATTTCTGACTTTTTGCGCTCCAACGTTTGGGATAGCTGATCCAGCGCCGGAAATAGTTCATACACCACGTTAATTACACTGCTTACAGCAATAGTGGTAGGGATCACGTCGTTAGAGCTTTGCCCCATGTTTACGTCGTCGTTGGGATGGATAACCTCATCACCATAACGACTTGCTAAAGTTGCAATCACCTCATTAGCATTCATATTAGTGCTAGTACCTGACCCTGTTTGAAATATATCAATAGGGAAGTGTTCTAAATGTTCGCCATCAATGATCTCTTGGCATGCGCGCTCGATTAACTGTGCTTTATTTTTACTGAGATGACCTAGCTCGTAGTTGCTTTGCGCTGCGGCCTGTTTGATATAAGCAAGAGCGGTAATAAACTGTTTTGGCATTACTAAATCGCTAATGCGAAAGTTATTTACAGCACGTTGAGTTTGCGCTTGATAAAGTGCATCTGTAGGGACTTGTAATTCGCCCATACTATCTGATTCGGTTCTAAATTCGCTCATGAAAACTCCTAGAAAGGGTTAAATTCGTGACTGAGAATACGGGCTTCACGCTCTAGTATCAGGTATTTCTTGATACTATTATGACTTCTATAAAAGCGCTTTAATGCCAGTAACGGTTTATAAAGTTGCTCTAAACATTGTTTGCGAATTGCACAATGGACTAAAGAGTCGCACATTTTGTTGAGGATTTCATGGAAAGTGCGTCTTAGATAGAGTTCTTGCAGCAATAGACTGTGGTTTTTTTCGTAATGACGTGCAGCACTCAGGCCAGCTTCAATGTAATTTGCCACTAAAGCTGGCGCATGTAGCCCAGGTCGCGGGCAAATACATTTCATTTGCTGTTGATAATAAAGCATAGCGTGATGTTCATGCATAAGAAAAACCGATTAACTGTAATGGTAATTATTATCATTACAGTTAATCGGTTTCGGTGCAAGTCACAAATTGTAAATATTGGCGGAAGGTGAGTTTTTTAATTGTAGCCAAGAATAAATATTTGGTCTGTTTCATGTTTTAACGCCTGATTTTGTTGATTTGTTTGCGATAGTAAATCAATTACAGTGGCACGTTCATCACAGCCTATTTTATCTGTTACTGGTTTTTCACTTGCCGCAATTGCAGCGTCTAGGGCGGTATAAGGTGATATATACATAATCTTCTCCGTTTGGTTGATTCAATTAGATAAATGCATAACTCATACCATGCTCAATATTTTTTTTATTACTTTGAATTATATAGTTTTTATATAAAATTAATTATTTAATAGCGACATCTGTTGCAAGATTTGCTTTACTAATGGGCATACTTTACCAATCTTGGTGCATCTGTATTGAGATGCTTGGAAATATATATGACGAAACCTTTCTCGCAAGCGTGTGAAAATAATAAAAATCCAATATTAAGCGTCATCACAGCATATTTAGCACAAGTCGAGAGTGTGTTAGAGCTGGGATCAGGTACGGGGCAACACAGCGTGCACTTCGCTGCTAATTTGCCTCACTTACAATGGCATACCAGTGATCGATTGGTTAATCATAATGGTATTAAACAGTGGCTTGATGAAGCAAAGCTAGATAATTTGCACGCACCGGTAGAGTTAGATCTAAATCGCCCTTGGCCAATAAATACCGTTGATGCTATTTATACCGCTAATACGTTACACATCGTCAGCAAACCGTTAGTTGAGCAGTTTTTTACAGGTGTTAATAAGCATTTAGCGTCAAAAGGTCTCGTGTGTATTTATGGCCCATTTAAATACAACGGCAACTTTACCAGTGAAAGTAATCAGCGTTTTGATGAATTTTTAAATCAGCAAGACTGCCAAAGTGGCATTCGTGATTTCGAATGGGTACAGCAATTAGCTGAGCAAGCAGGGTTAATGCTTGTTGATGATATTGCGATGCCTGCTAATAATCAGTTATTGATTTTTAAACGTCATTAGTTATCAATCTTAAAAGGTAATAATTCAGTGCATTGCTGATGATAGATGCGCATATGCTGACGCTCACGTTGTAAGTAATCTGCTATCGCAGGACTAAAAGTAGCATCCATTACGGCATGTACGGAGTGAGTAAATACCGGTGCAAAACCTCGTGCTATTTTATGCTCGCCCTGCGCACCTGAGTGAAAGCACTGAAGCTGATGTTTAATACAATATTCAATACCTTGGTAATAGCAAAGCTCAAAGTGCAGGCAATCAATTTCTGCTATAGCTCCCCAATAGCGCCCGTATAGTGTGTCATTATTTTTAAAGCTCAGTGTTGCAGCGACCACTTCGTGATCATGGATGGCATGCATGATCACCAGTTTATCGGCCATTAAGGCATGTAACAAAATAAAAAAGTCATGATTTAAATAACCCATGTGGCCAGAGCGTTTTAAATAAGTGCGTTGGTAAAATTCGCAAAACTGGCTCATCACAGCTTTAGTTATCTGTTCACCTTGCAGCCATTTAATACTAATATTTTGCTGGGTTATTTTATTACGTTCTTTTTTCAATACTTTACGTTTTCGTGCGGTTAACTGCGCTAAAAAATCGTCAAAAGTAGCGTAGTTTTGATTTTGCCATTGAAACTGCACGCCAATACGATGCATACCTTGATGTGGTGTGAGTTGAGAGACTTGCAGTTGCGAGCAAAAGTTAATGTGCCAGCCAGACCAACCTTGTTGCTCACATTGAGCTGTTAAAGTCTTTGTTATGTACTGATACACTTGTTCTGGGTGTGAGTGTGCAATCGCAAGGCGTTGACCTTCAATAGGGCTAAACGGTGAGCCAGATAACCACTTAGGGTAATATTCTAAACCATGTTGCTGGTAAGCTTCAGCCCATGCCCAGTCAAATACATATTCGCCATAAGAGTGACTTTTTAGATAGCCGGGTGCTAATGCCACCAAAGTATCATTTTGGTAAATGGCTAAATGTTGCGGTTGCCAACCAGACGCGGCTGATACGCATTGGCTTTGTTCTAATGCAAATAAAAATGCATGATCAGTAAATGGGTTATCGGCAAAAAACTGCTGCCAAACAGCGGTATCTATTGCACTGATACTGGTTAACCAGCGGTGACTAAATATACTCATTATTGATTGCCCTGCGAGCCTTCAACCTGCTTTATAAACTGTTTTATATAGAGTGCTTGCTCAGTAAAGTAAGGGTTGTAAGTCAGACGTTGAAAGGTTGGAAATGCTGCAATATTTTCTGCAGTACGCTCGCCAATATTAGGTTTTTCGGTCGTTTTACATTGCTTATACAAAGTATCATCATCGAGGTAACTGCCGCAATTGCGATAAGCGCCAGCAATACCGTAGTAAGGGTTATCAGGTGAGTTAACTACGGCAATATGAGAAATACCATGAATGTTTTTACAGATTGTATTTTTGCACTGTGGATTTAATACCCTATAGCCTTTTGGAAAACCACTGGTAATGGTTGTTTTATCACCGTAAAAAACCAAGGTATCTAAGCTATTTGCAGGGCGTATCTTTACATCATGCAAGGCGCTTAACAATTGCAGCGATGCACGGGTATCAATGGTGGTATCTATATCACTCATCACTGAAAAAATAGCCAAGTTTGGTAATTGACGCTCGATTAGTTCTGGTAACGCGATTGAGCGCATAACATCATCGGCTGCGGTTGCAGCATTAAATGGAAACGACTCATATTTAGCAAAATCAATATCGGCGTCTTTATCTATCCAATTCACAAAGGGAATACGGTCAATCCACTTCGCCAGCCAACCATTTTTATTGTGTGGTTCAGTGGCGGGCGAAAATAGCATCAGTGCAGTTATTTTTGGGTCAACGGGCTCGACAGTTAAATAATTAAGTAATAGGGCTGCGCCTGTAGAGTAGCCACCTAAAATCACCTGATCAAAATCTTTTATAGTACGTTTAATTGCATAGTCTACAGCTTGCTGCCATTGTTTGGCATTAATACTGCTTAGTGCATTAGCTGCGGTGCCATGGCCTGGTAACAGCAAAGTACGTACGGTATAGCCTTGTTGAAAGTAAATTTGTGCCAAGTCATGATAGGTAAATGGAGAGTCGGTAAGGCCATGAATTAATAGAACTGCTTTGTGGTTGTTATTTTGGCGTAATTCAAATGGCGCTATAAGATCAACTATATTAGGGGGGCTAGTGCGTTGCTGTTGTTTAACTAAAAGCTGATAGGTATCAGTTAAAATAGGGCAAGGCATTGATGCGCGCGGGTTTGCCGCTAAAATATGTTGGTATGCAAAGCTTAAATAATCACTAAATGCTTGCTCACTATGATAGGAAAAATCCGTATTAGCATTGCTTTTTTCAAACCGTAATAGGCCCTGCTTTTTGCTGTTCATAATATAGTTTAAATCAGTTAACTGAGTAACGCAGTTGGTTTGGCTGATAGCAAGGCTAGAGGTTGTTATTAAAGTGAGAGTTAGTAATATTCCATTAAGGCTCATAAACATCTACATAATTGATTAGGCACTCGGTTAGCTTATCGAGTTCGAGGGGTTTTGCAAGATGCTGATTAAAACCAATTGCTAAGGCATTGGCTTTATCCTCAGGCATTACATCAGCGGTTAAGGCAATGACGGGTAATTGTTCAGTACTTTTAATTTGACGTATCAAGGCGGTGGCTTGGTAACCGTCCATAATGGGCATTTGGCAATCCATTAACACTAAATCGAAGTCATTTATTTTAACTTGCTCTACTGCTAATTCGCCATTTTCAACCAGTGTTGGAGTGATCCCCAAAGAGCTAAGCATTGCTTTTATTACTAATTGATTGACGCTGTTATCTTCTGCAACCAGTATCTTTAGTTTGCTTAAATCAACATGCTGTTGTGTGTGCTTTGCCGTTACTTGTTGCGCAGCACAGGTATTTAACTCGACAGACAGGGTAAATGTGGAGCCTTTACCTGGCTCGCTTTGTACGCTGATATCTCCAGACATTAGCAAACTAAGTTCTTTTGCGATTGTTAAGCCAAGCCCGGTGCCACCAAACTTGCGTGATGTGGAGTTATCAGCTTGGGTGAATGCATCAAATAATTTACTTTGCTCTGATGGCGCAATGCCGATGCCAGAGTCCTTAATAGCCAAAGTAATTTGCCTACGTTTATCGGTGATCTCCTTACAGTATGCGCTGACACTTACTTCACCTTCGCAGGTAAACTTGATGGCGTTACTACACAGGTTTAATAAAATTTGCTCAATTCGCATAACATCACCTTCAAACCAAATATCAGTTGGTAATTGGTTATCAACTTTCCAGTGAATGCCTTTTTGTTCAGCGCTTTGTTCGAACATACTGCTAATCCGGGCAAGAAGAGCATTTAAATCAAAAGGAGCGACTTCCAAGGTGAGCTTTTGTGATTCAATTTTAGAGATATCGAGTACATCATTGATTAAACTTAACAATGATTTAGAAGCTAAATTAATTTTATTTAGATAACCGATGAGAACTTCAGCGCTATCTTCACTTTTAGCTAAGGTTGAAAAACCGATCACCGCATTAAGCGGCGTACGAATTTCATGACTCATATTGGCTAAAAACCGGCTTTTAGCTTGATTCGCTAAATCAGATTGCTTTTTAGCTCTGACAAGCGAGCGAGTACGTTCCGCTACTAAGCGCGATAGAGCAATATGTTGATGATTGAATAACAGTAATACCAGTAAAATAAGTGAGCTTACAATGACCTGTAGAATAATTAAAAAGAGTGTCATGTGATTAGTTTGATGCGGTAGGAACTCATCTTTAATCGTTAAATCAACTAGCCATGTTTGCCCTGCAAAATTAATCGTGATGGTTGTAAGCTTATTGCTTTTGGTCGGCACATTTTCGGCGTTTGAATAAAACGGGTTGGTAGCATTGGCTTCATAAATAGCGATATTAAACATCTTATTTTGTGCTTGGGTAAGCGATTGAGCAAGTATGTTTTCCACTAAAAATACACCTGTTGCGTAGCCTTTAATTGAGGCAACTTCATTATTTTGTTGATACACCGGAGCAAATAATAAATAAGCGGGCTCAGGTTGTTGTGCTTGCACTAATTGAATTATTTTAGTGCCTACAGGGCGATTTTTGATGCGTGGGTCGAGTAAAGTCTCACGGCGATCTTTACGAGAATTGAGGTTAAAACCAATAGCGGATTGATTTTCTGCAAAAGGGGCTATATAGGTAATAATCACTAATGGATCGTCGTTTGATAATGGCGCTCCTTTAATACTCGGATCAAAGTTATATGAATTATAAATTTCATCGAGCTGCTTGTTAAAATCACTGACCTGAGCTGGGGGAATTTTGCGATTCCATGAAAATGCTTTAATAAATGAATGCTCAGCCAGTAATTGGGCACTGTAGCTATCAAACTCTTGCTGACTTAAAGTTGGTGTTGATTGAATTTGGCTCGCAAGGCTTTGTACGGTTATTTGGCTAAGATTTAAATTGCGCAGTAAACTGTTTTCAATGATAGATGTTTCACGCTTGGCAATTTGTATCGCATTTGAATAAGTCTCTTGGTTGTATAGTTTAGTGGTTAAGGCGACAGAGACGAATAATACCGAGCAGACTGCGATGGTTGGCAATGGGGTGACGTAGTGTCGTTTAAATTTAGGCTGTAGTAAGGCCAATAAAAAGGGGGTTGCGATCAGCACACCGAGTGAGTCACCTAACCACCAATAAGTAACATTTTTCCAGTGATTTTCAATGCTGTAGGCGGGATTAAATTGACTTAAAGCATAGACTCCAATATTGGCCGATATGAGGCTGACGACAATACCGACGATAAAAATAAAATAAATAATCGATTGGCGTTGTTTTAAATACAGCGGATGGCCTAGCCAGTACTTTAAAAGAGCAGCGCCAATCATGCCTTGTAGCACGGCGCCTAAGCCGATTAGCAGTACTTGTTCTAGCGTATTGCCAATTAAAACCTGATCAGTGATCGGGTTATCACCGGTACTTAAATTAAAGGCGACAGAGGCAATAAATAATGCCGGCATAAAACGCCACCACCAGATAAAACAGCCAACTAAGGCAATACCAGCAGGGAGCCAAATAGGGATGACTTGTGATTGAAAGGCAAAATTAGTTAATAACTTACCAGTTGCAAAATAAGCAACAGCAAACGATATGTAAAAAACAAAAGAACTGGATGTTGAACGAAAAATCTTCACATGCATCCTTGTTAAATATTATTTTTATAATGATATTTCAGTATAGCGAATCGACACTAAATAGTATTATTTTTTAAAGTGGTAGCTGCCTTTTGCTAAATGTTTGCTTTAAAACCACTGTAGACTCAATGTTAGCAATACAATCAATACTCCCAAGCTTATATTTAACAAAACTTTCGTAGCTTTCTAAATCGGTAGCAATAATCTTCAATAAGTAATCATAGCTTCCTGATATGACAGAGCACTCCAGTACATGATTCAGTTTTTCCACGTGTTCTTCAAACATATTTGCCGCACTGGCGGAATTCTGGCTCAACCGCACAAACGCATAGACCAGCACTTTTAACCCGAGTGCGCGTGGGTTTAAGGCTGCGTGATAGCCAGTGATCACCTTACTTGCTTCAAGTTTTTTTATACGCCTTAAGCAAGGGGTATCCGATAAGCTTACAGTTGTTGCAAGTTCTGATACAGAGGTACGCGCATTGCTTTGTAACAACGTTAGTAATTGTTGATCTTTTTTATCTAAACTCATAACTATGACAATAAATTTTATTTAATAGTGATTATAGAGTGAATATCACTAATTGTATGGATTTTAATTAGTGGTTTTGCTGATTTGTGCTCTATGTTATCTGTTAACATTAATGCAATAAACTTTGGTGTGGAGTAATATCTGTGAGTAATAATACCCAGGCATTTGATGAGTGGCTCAGAACCCGCTTTGTAGAAATTAATAGTCAACTAGAGGCTATCTATTGGCAACAAGAAGATAAAGCTAACGTAGAATTTGTCGGGGAGCAATTTAAGCATCAGTTAGAGGCTGAGGGTAATGCGCATATTCGTAAGTTACTAGCAGAAGGCAATACTGACGAAGGGTTTGATCGTGCGTTTGATTTACTTGGCAATGTAGGATTATTTATGGCGGCTTGTCGACGCCATGAGATCACTGAACCATCGCGCGAAACGACCTCGCCTTTAGTCGAGGCCTCGGCACTAGCTATGCATATTGGTGCATCAATAGGGGTTACTCCGCGCTTTGCGACGGCTCATTTAACCACCCATAATAAGGCTATTAATGGCCTTTATAAGCGCTTTACGGATCTGCCAGATGAAAAATTATTCATTGATTACAATACCAAAGGGATTTTAGCCTATAAGCGAGCAGCTGATGCATTATTAAAAATTCAGCCATTAGGTATTTCGCATCCGCTATGCGGTGATTTACTTAAAGTTGCCAAGCAGGCGTTAGTCGATGTGATTGAATCGAATACGGCTTTATATAATCAGTTAGACACCGAGCGATTCTTTTTCTGTGTACGTCCTTACTATAAGCCGTATCGGGTTGGCAAAGAGGTTTACCGTGGAGCCAATGCGGGAGATTTTGCCGGAATTAACGTTATAGATATGCTGTTAGGTTTATGCTTTGCCAACGAACCGAGTTATTCACAAATGCTGGTGGATAAATTTTTATATATGATGCCTGAAGATCAGCAAATTCTGCGAGAGTCTATGCGTATGCCAAGCATAATGGATGACTTTTTAGCGGCAGGAGATACCCGCCATAGCTCGTGGTTTAAAACCAATGCCAAGTTGTTTATACAAGTATGTAAGCTGCATGGCGATACTGCAATAGGTCATCATAATCAACTGGTTAGTAAGTTTATAGCTCAGCCAGCTCAACACATGCAACAGCAACATATGAATAAAGTGACTGCCAGCGGTCCGCCATTGCATGTGTTATTGGATTCTCTTGAACAATTAAGAGATCGTCGAGCTGCAGCAAAGCGTGATGATATAAGAACTCGTTATGATGATTTAGCACAATTAAAGCAATGGGTGAGTAATTAATATGTACAAAGATGACTTTAATCTTGCGGCAGGCTGTTACTTGCTAAATCACTCTGTTGGCCGTGCACTGAAAAGCAGCCAAGATGATTTTAACCAGCATTTTTTTGCTCCTTGGCAAGCGAGTAATAAAGAGCCATGGCAACAGTGGCTGCCAGCCATTGAGCGCTTTACTCAGGCGCTCAGTACATTGTTTAATTCACCGAGCAGGCAATTTTGCCCACAAGTAAATTTATCGAGCGCTTTAACAAAGTTAGTTATGTCGCATCCTCGCTTACAGCAAGCTAATTGTAAGGTGTTGATGGCGCAAAGTGACTTTCCTAGCATGGGGTTTGCAATGCAAAAAGCGCTGGCTAGTAGCGCTGAAATAAAGTTTATTCCTGAACACGTAGATTTAACTGATAGCGTGCAATGGCAACAATATATTCAAGCAGATATTGATTTAGTATTTATCAGTCACGCTTATTCAAATACTGGCCAGCAAGCGCCCGTAGCTGAAATTACGCAACTGTGTAAGCACGTAGGCTGTTTGAGTCTTGTTGATGTGGCGCAGTCAGCTGGTGTATTACCTCTAGATTTAAGCCAAGTTGATGCTGATTTTATGATTGGTTCCAGCGTTAAGTGGTTATGCTCAGGTCCAGGTGCGGCGTATTTATGGGTAAGCCAAGCGCAATTAAATGTGTGCGAACCACAAGATGTAGGGTGGTTTTCACATCAAAATCCATTTGAGTTTGATATTCATCACTTTGCTTATCATGATAGCGCATTGCGTTTTTGGGGCGGCACTCCATCGATTGCGCCATTTGTACTCGCAGGGCATAGCATTGGTTACTTTGCTAAATTAGGTGTTGCAACAGTGCGAGCGCACAACTTGGCGCTACTTGAACAATTAAGTGCAGAGTTTAGGCCATATTTGGTTTCACCAACAACGCCAGAAAAATGCAGCGGTACAGCTATTTTAAATTTTGGCGAGCAACAGCCGGCGGTATTAAGCGCACTGTCTCAGGCGAACATAAGTGTCGATGCGCGAGCATATGGGGTGCGAGTTTCACCGCATATTTATAACAACAGTAGTGATATAGCACAGCTAATAAAAGTGGTTAAACAAACCCTAAGCTAAATTTATTGGCTTAGTTGCGTTTTAAACGCCTTTAACGCATCAATTTGTTGCTGATACTGCTTTATTTTCGGCTCAATGCGTTGCTCAGCTTGTGCTGTTCGTTTTGCTATCGCATCAGCAATTGAGTTTGCTCCCATTTTATTTGCAGAGTCTTGCGTCATATAGTTTATTTTGGTTTTTTGTTCTGCAAGAGTATCTTGAAGTTGCTTTATTTCTCGTTGATAAACTGCAATTTCACGATCAATTTTTTGCATCGCAACATAACTATCTACAGACGCCATGATATCTTTGCTCTGTTGGGTATTAGCTGCTTGGGTCACATTAGTTGGTGGAATTTTGATTTCTTTAGCATCGTCACCACAAGGTAGTTGACTAAAGGTAGCCACGCCATCAACCGTGCATTGGTAAGCAGCCGTAGCCACAGCTGCTGGTGGTATCAGCATCGCTACGGCACACACCATTGTTAACTGAAGTTGTCGCAAGTACACTTATTAATCCCTAAATTCGCATTAAAATATCCAGTGCTGCTAGTTTAACAAGTTTGTTAATTTGAATCGCCAATTAATCGTTGCGATTTTATCAGTGAATTTATTTACCTTATAACGGCGCCTTTTGCAGTGAAAAATACCCGAGTAAGTGACGCATCGTGTTAGCTTGATCTGCCATTTGTTTCGCCGCAGCCATGGTTTCTTCAGTCATCGCTGAGTTTTCTTGGATCAAGGTTGTTAGACGTTGTACCACAATATCTACCTCTTTAATTGCCTGTTGTTGGGTAATCGAAGAGCTATTGATAGACACTATCATATGGTTAACATCAGCCACAGCGCTGACAATTTGCTTTAGTTTCTCACCTGATGAATTAGCAAGGGCGGTACCGTGACTAATTTTTTGGTTGCTGTTGCTTATTATAGTTTTAATTTGTTTCGCCGAGGTTGCGCTACGTCCAGCTAATTCTCTAACCTCATTGGCAACGACCGCAAACCCGCGACCATGCTCGCCAGCTCTGGCAGCTTCTACCGCTGCGTTGAGAGCTAATAAATTGGTTTGAAATGCTATTTCATCAATAACAGAGACAATTTCATTAATATCCTTACTGGAATTATTGACCTCAACAATGGCATGAACCGTTTGTATGGATAGCTCGCCCCCTTCTGTTGCGCTCATTTGAGCGTTTTCTGCAAGCTTAACCGCTTCGTTAGCTTGCTTAGCAATGGCTGCTATTTCATCCAGCATGTTACTGCTGCTGGCACTGGCTTCTTCTAAATTGGCTGCTTGCTCTTCAGTGCGTTGACTTATTTCGGTGTTACTCTCTGCTATCTCTGCGGCGCTTTGTGATACTCTTGAGGCAGACTCTTGAATGCTGCTAATAACACTGGTAAGTTTTTCAATCGTTTGATTTACATCTGCTTTTAATGTAGCAAATACACCTTGGTAATCCTGCTGTACTTGTTGATTTAAATTGCCTTGAGCAAGCCCGCTTAATACCTTAGTTACCTCTGCGATTGCATCTGCGGTGATGGTCAAAGAACTGTTCACATCATTTTGCAGCTGCGCTAATTGGCCTTGCATGTTTGTCTCTAGTTGTTGATTAAAATCACCGCTACGCATAGCTGCCATAACGCGCGCGAGTTCAGCAATAACAATACTCAAATTGCTAATAGAGCTATTTACATCATCTTTAAGTACATTGAGTTGGCCATTCATATCGCTATCGATTGTCTGCTCGAAGTTACCTTTACTGATCGCCAGCATAACGTTTGATATTTCACTTACAGCAGTGTCTAAACCCATAATTGAGTTATTAATATTATGCTTTAAAGTTGATAATTGGCCATTGGCACTGCAATTTACTTGTTGTTTAAAGTTGCCAGCATTTACGGCTGCCATAACATCGTTAATATTTTTAATGATTAACGCGAGATTGTCGACGCTCGCGTTGATATCATTTTTAAGTGTGGCTAACTGGCCTTGTAGAGGTTGCTCAAGGTGTTGTGAAAAATCCCCATCGTGAAGTGCGCTCATTACGCGGCTGATATCACTTACCGCTCCGGCTAAACTGTGTACTGAATTATTCACACTGTTTTTTAATTGCGCCAAAGAGCCTTGTGCGGCTACCGTAACTTGTTGTTTAAAATCACCATGTTCAATATGGCTCATCACCCCGACAATTTCAGTAATGGTGCTATTTAGCGATTGCAGTGAGCCATTTATATTTTGTTTTAAGGTGGCCAACTGTCCCTGCATTGGGGTTGTTATTTGGCTATTAAAATTTCCTTGGCTCATCTCATCTATAATATGATTTAGTTCACTCATTGCTTGCTCTAGCGAGTCTGCGCAATTATTTGTGGCCTGTTTTAAGGAATCTAATTCGCCTTTGCAGGGCGCACTAATTCGGTGGTTAAATTCACCTGCGGCCATCTTATTCATAACCGTATTGGTTTGGGAAATAGAGCTTTGCAGCGCATCAAGCAGGCAATTAAAAGCGCTTGCCGATGAACCTATTTCATCATTCGAAAGCACTGGCGTTCGTACCGAAAAATCACCTTTTTGTTCAACGTGACGCATTGTGTCGACCAGTAATTGCACCGGGCGGGTCAGTGAACGAGCAAACCAAATAGCGACCAGAGTGATGGCAATAATCGATATGATTAAGGTGCTAACGAGAATCGTCGTTAAATGACTGACCGTGGCAAAAGCTTCGTTTTTATCTATTTCAGCCAGTAATGACCACTGTATACCTAATACGTTAATGGGTTGATAAGACGACAGTACTAAGGAGCCACTATAATCGGTGATTACTTGCTGACCTTTTTTTCCTTGCTGAGCAAGCTCAGTTGCCAGCGTTTTTACTTTACCTATGCTTGGGTAGCGAAAAGAATTTACGACCGAATGGTTTTCGGGGTCGAGAAAGGAGTCAGAACGCATTAAAAAATCAGGTCCGACTAAATATGTTTCGCCACTTGAACCTAAGCCTGCCCGCTCAGTCATAATGACATTCAGGGCATCAATGGATAGTTGAAAAACCAAGGTGCTAGTATGTACGCCTTGGTTATAAATCGGGGTGGCGATAAAACTAGCTGGTGCATTATAAGATGGCAAATATTGCTGATAATCTACAAAGGTAATTTCATCTTCATTGATCATTTTTGCTTGTTTAAATGCCAATGCTAGGTTGCTATTAGCATAAGGTCCATCAAGTAAAGAGGTGGCAAAGTCAACTTCTTTGTAAACAGAGTAAATCACTTCAGCACTGCGATTGTCGATGATAAAGACATCATAAAAATCAAATTTTTGCGCAAAATTTAGTAAAAAGCTATGGTATTTGCTGTGTAGTAAATTGTAGTTATTATCAGCACTTGCCTGTGCTAACTTTGCTTTCTCGCCAAGTGGATATGGATTATCTGCTAGGTATTGTGATTGCCAATATTTAGCTGTGGGCGAAAGTGTAGAAAGCAGCTCAGAAGTTGGTAATTTATCTTCGTTTTTAAGCCGGTATTTAGTATTAAAGTCATTGTGATAGTAATCTGCCAACTGTTGCTCTGCGGTGCTGTCGAGGGCGGTGGTATAGGGCTCTTTAAATGCACGGCTAAGTTCATCGGCTGCGGTGTGGAGTAAAGGGCTTTGTGCTAAAAATAATAATTGCGCATGTATATCGGCAAAATGCCTTTCAATGGCGCTTTTTTTAATTTCACTAACCGCTTCTAATTGAGCGTAAGTTTGTTTATTTAAAGCAGTCGCCGAGTTATACAGCGCAAGACTGATGGCAATCGTCAAGGGAATTAATGCAACGAGCAAAAAGGCAATAACAAGCTTTTTAGTCAAGCCGATATTACGTACAAAATCTCCGAATGAACGGGTTTGGTTAGCCATAACAACATCCTTATCAAAGCAAAGCTGTAAACCTAATACAGGTAATTAAGATTTAGTGTAGAACAGCTTGAATTAAAAGCGAGTATATGACGAAAAATAGATTTTTTAGTTGCTGTAATGCACTTGCTATACTCTGTTAAACTATGGGCATTTCAAATTTAAGTGTATTTGCTATGAAAAAGTCCATTATTCCAGTTGTATTGGCCGGTGGTATCGGTTCGCGGTTATGGCCATTATCGCGCCAAGCTATGCCAAAACAGTTTTTACCTCTACTGGGAGATGAGTCATTATTGCAAAGCACCTTAAAGAGAGTCTCTGACTCATGTTTTACCGATCCGATCTTGGTTTGTAATGAGCAGCATCGCTTTATTGTCAGCAGCCAATGCCAGCAAATCGACGCTGTAACCATGGCGTTACTGTTAGAGCCTGATGGCAAAAATACTGCTCCCGCCATCGCATTGGCAGCACAATATGCATTACAGCAAGGGCTTGATAAACCTTTATTAGTGATACCAGCCGATCATCATATTGATAACTTTGAGTTGTTAATAGAGCAACTTCCTGATGCGATAAGCTTGGCGCAACAGGGCAAGTTAATTACCTTTGCGATTGAGCCAGACTCGGCCCATTGCGGTTACGGTTATATTAAAAATGGTACTAAAATAGCGGCTTCAAACTGCTATGAAGTTGATGAATTTAAAGAAAAGCCCAGTCTACTATTAGCACAGCAATATCTTGCCAGTGGCGAATATAGCTGGAACAGTGGGATGTTTTTATTCACTCCTAGCGCATACCTTGCTGAACTTGAGCGTTTTGCACCAAAAATCGCCAGTTGCATTGCAGCAGCCGCCAATTTCAGTGGCGACTTAGGTTTTATCCGTGCCAATAATGAAGTCTTAAAAAACTGTCCAAGTGATTCAATCGACTATGCTATTTTAGAACGCAGCCCAAATGTGGCGGTGTTGCCTTTAGCGCTGAATTGGAATGATGTCGGCGGTTTTAATGCGCTATGGCAAAGTGCCGATAAAGACGAGCAAGGCAATAGCCTAAGCACAGATGACGTGGTTTTACATAGCCATAACAACTTACTCAGTGGTGAAGAAGGTCATAGCATCGCAGCTCTTGGGGTGAGTGATTTAGCGATTATTCACACCCATGATGCAACTTTAGTCGCGAGTAAAAGCCAGTTAGATCAGCTCCCGGAACTATTAAAGCAATTAGCCGTTAAGCACGACGATAAATTGATCCATCATCAAGCCGTGTATCGACCGTGGGGTAGTTACCGGGTGTTAATTGCAGGCACCGGCTTTAAAGTGAAAAAAATTATTGTCAGCCCTGCAGGCAAACTTTCAACACAGCGCCATCAGTACCGCGCTGAACATTGGGTTGTCGTCTCTGGCATTGCTGATGTACGTATTGATGGCGAAGCACACACGCTTACTGCCGATCAATCTTGCTATATAGCCGCCGGTCATATTCACAGCCTAGCAAATACGCAAAATGAGCCACTGATCCTTATAGAAGTACAAACTGGCAGCATTTTAGATGAAACGGATATTGAACGTTTTGACGATCAGTATGGTAGAAAATAGTGAAGGTTAATCGCTTTTAACCCAGCCAATACTTAATATATAACGACTACCTTTTTCTATTTTGGTTACTGCATGCTGAGTTATATCGGGCCTAAATAGTTTTATACGCTTGCTTTGAAATAAGGTGTTTTCGCACATAAACTCACCGCCCAGTTGGGCGCGTTTAATAATGAGATTTAAACGAAAATGCTTACCTTTTTTTACTTTATCTGTATGGGGCTTTATTTCACTACCAACGGGAAACTTAATTAAATAAGTATCAAACTTTACTGGCCAATGGGCGCCACACAGAAGCATTTTGTCATAGCCCGAATCTTGCCTACCACGCTGCCAGCGAAATAAATTTTTAAAAATAGCCATTGTATCTTTTCCTTATTACTTTAACTTCGCCAACTCGCCAACTCGCCAACTCGCCAACTCGCCAACTCGCCAACTCGCCAACTCGCCAACTCGTCAACTCGTCAACTCATCTGCTCCCTGACATACTTTAAATATTGCTCAAGGCTATTTTGCCACAGTACCAACGCTTCTGTGAGTGACTCTTTAAGCGGTTTGTTATCGAGTAAGCGTCGTTCTATTTTTTTTAACTCTATACCGTAGCGGTTAAAACCGAGCTGTAAAGCGGTACTTGCTTGGCGATGGAGCAGCTTGATACATTGTTCTTTATCTTCATCTAATAATTGCTGAGCACGGATCAGCTTGTTACGAGCAGACAGCACAAACTCGTTGTATATAGAAGATATTTCATCTTCGCTAAAAGAACTTTTTAATGTTTCGGCGGCGGTGTCATCATACAAAATGTCACTGAGTTCTACCGCAACACTAGGTGCCTGGCTGTTTTGTGAGTCACTCAATGCTTGGCGTAGCTTTTGTTGCTTTATAGGTTTACCAACAATGTCTTTGATCCCTAAAGTAAAATATTCTTTTATTTCGTCAGGACTTAAACTGGCTGTAAAGGCCAGTACAGGGGTACGTTGATTTTTATGTTCCATACCTTTGAGAGTTTTGAGTACCTCTTGACCAGTAAAGTCCGGTAAGTTCATATCTAGTAGCACAACATCAAAATGGTAGGTTTGCATTAGTTCGATAGCGCTTTTACCATCACGGGCTAGTTTGATTTTATGTTCGTCATCGGCCATAAACTCAATAGCTATCTTTTGGTTTAAATCTAAATCTTCGACCAATAATACGTCTAATCCAGTTAAGTAGTCCTTCGATTGATGACGTTGTTCAACTAAACTCAACTCGCCAAGTGCCAGAGTAATATCAAAACTAAACGAGCTACCTTGGTCTAGTTTGCTGATAATATCGAGCTTTGAATTAAGTTTATCAAGCAAGCGACTGGTAATAGCAAGACCAAGACCTGTGCCACCTTTTTCTTTGCCGGCACTGCTTTGTACGTAAGGCTCTGTAAGGTACTCAATTTCGTCATCTTCAATGCCTGGACCTGAATCAATTACGCTGATGCGAATGTGGTGCTCAAGTTGGCGTTCTTCGAGTAATTCCACCTGAATTTTAACTTCACCTTTATCGGTAAATTTAATTGCATTACCGACTAGGTTAATAATAATTTGCCTTAGCTTTTGTTGGTCGCAGTAGTAACAAGCTTGCTCAGGAAGATTGTATATTAACTCAAACTTTAAGCGCTTTTGCTCAGCTAGTGGGCTAAGTAATAAACATAAGTTATGCAACCAGGTTTTAAATTCTACGTCTTCCTCATAGAGCGCTTCGTTGTGTTGGTCTAGGCTGGCGTAATCAAGTACTTTATCAACCAATAAGTTAAGTGATTCTGCAGAGTTTATAATGGCTTCGCAGTAAGGTTTATCACGGGGATCGGTTGATTGATTCAAAATTAGTTGTGCGCTACCTAAAATACCATTGAGGGGGGTGCGAATTTCATGGCTAATAGTTGATAAGAATAGCCCGCGAATTTCTAAATCTTTTTGCGCTTTGCTCGTTAGTTGGTTGAGATTTTGCTCTCTACGCTCATTACACAGTAACGCCATTCCAGTGGTATAAAATATTGGCGCAATCACACCATTGATCAATAACGTAATGGTAAACCAGTTTTCTTTCAGTAGTGTTAGGTTGTTCACACCTTCCATTAAAAAAACTCGCCCAGTAAAAATACAGCTGATAATCGTAAGGATCAAAATATAGACGATGCTACCGTTAGGGTAAGGTTTGCGCGCAAAGCGAATAAATAAATAAAGTAAGAAAAATGCTTCGCTTATATGCTGTAAATCAGAGGCCAGCATACGATTACGTAGGTTAGAGTCAACTACGGTAAAGTACATTAGCAACGCTCCGCAAAATAAGGTTGCTAATACAAAAAACCGAAACTCTTTGCCGCGATAACCTAAAAATTGGCTGATTGTTAACGCATGAATGATGGATGCGCTAAACCATAAACTATTTGCAAGTACAATAGTGGCGGTGCTATCGAAATGACCATGTAAGGCAAAGCTCATCAAGGCAATAAATAGCACTAAAGGATAAAGTATATACAGCACTGTGCCTGGGGTATGTTTATTAGCGCGCCAAGTTAAAAAATTGAGTAATGCCATGACGACCATCATGGCGGCGCTGGCAGAGTAGAGCGTGAGGGAGTCGAGCATTCATATTCCAAGCAGATCGAGGTGACGAGTTTAGAATAATGGCAATTGCGTTTGTTAGCAAATATCGCGCTCTTGAATAAACAAAAAACAGGCACAAAGTACCTGTTTTTAATATTAAAATAAGAGTTGCTAGGCTAGCGAATTTCGTCAGGAATATTTTGTTGTGCCCACGATAATAATTCAATACGATTACGACATTTTGTCTTTCTAAATGCGCTGTATAAATGAGTTTTTACCGTGTGTGGACTAATGCTTAACGCTTCAGCTATTTCTTTATTTTTAGAACCATTACTCATCAAAGAGATAATTGCTTTTTCACGCTTAGTTAATTTTACTGGTTCAATATCACCGTCAGTAAGTTTATGTAATGCGTCTTTATTAAATTGCAGCATACGGTTTAACGCGTTGCACATGATATCACGACGATACCACAGCTGGTCTTCCAGTAATAAACGAATGCCTTTCATTAGCACATCAGCGTTGTCGGTAGTATAAAAAACCCCACGAATACCGCTCAGCAATGCGCGATTAGCAAGTTCTGGATTTTCGTCTAAGTTGAATAATACGATATCGCATTTAACTCGTAGGTTGACCAGTTGCTCTTTCAATTTACCCCAAGCGTCTTGGCTTGATGTTTCGATAAACAATAAGCGCGTTCCCTCAGGAACTTCAGATATGTTTGTTCCGTTAGTAACATTGAGCCCTTGGGTTTTTAATAAAGGCTCTAATACATTAATACCAATTGTATTAATTGGCTCTAGATCTAGTAACAAAAAGGCTGTACTACTCATACTTATATACTCTTGAATAAAGTTGACCAATCAATCCTAACATGCAACCCGCTCCTTTTGTATTAGAAATTTATTACTTGGGGGTAAGATATGCATAGTTTTATAACGTTTTTCGTATTTTTCACAAAGGGAAAATTTAAAAATAACTGTAAACAATTGAAATTAATATAAAATAATATTTTTTCCAAAGTTAATGTTTTTTTACAAATATTTACAGTAAACCAGTTTAAATTAAACCTTTTGTCTTATCTTGATAAGGAGGCCATCCCATTATTTTACCAGCTAGCATATGTAAATGGATATGATAAACAGTTTGCCCGCCATGTTCATTGCAATTCATTACCACGCGAAAACCATCCTCTGCAAAGCCTTGTTGTTTGGCTATTTTTGCAGCTACCACATACAGGTGGCCAACAATTGGCGCATCTTGCTCAGTAATATCATTGATGGTCGCAATCGCTTTTTTCGGGATAATAAGCACGTGAAAAGGGGCTTGAGGGTTGATATCTCTAAACGCTAAACTAAGCTCATCTTCGTAGATGATATCAGCTGGGATCTCGCGGTTAATAATTTTAGTAAAAATAGTTTCTTGGCTCATTTAAAGGGCTCTTTGTCGGTTGTACTAAAGTCACTAATGACAAACTTTGCCTGCAGTGTCAAACTGAAATCAAATAACAAGGAGCTATTATGCGTAAACAGATATTATTAAGCGGTATTGTGTCATTATTTTTGAGTGCGGCAAGTGTGGCGGAAACCGTTAATTTTCCTGAAGAAATAGTCCCATTACAAGTGGGCGATAAGAAAATTGAACATTCATTTTTCAATCGTGTTGATGAAATCGAACTAGTTCCTGGCGTATATCAGGTCAAACTTAAATACACCGATCTGTACGAGCAAGGTTACGATGAGCATCAAGTTATCGACTCAGAACCATTTTGGGTGACGATGACCATTGCTGCTAATACAGATTATGATGTGGTGTTTAACCGTGCTGATAATGCGGTAGCAGCAGAAGTTTTTGCAGAAGCGCCGCAAGTGAGCTTACAAGCAAAAGGAGCGTCATTAGGCACGCCACTGGCTATTATAGCTGAGCCTGATTTGACAAGTAGTGCTAGCTCTCAAGTTGCGACAGTGCAAGTAGCGCCAACAGCAGCATCAACAACCAGAGCTGCACCTAATGCTGCTAATTTACAAGCTCCAGTTTCTCGCCCTGCACCTAATGCAGGTAATGCGCCTAGTGCTGCCGCCATGTTAGATTTTTGGTGGCAACAAGCCAGTGCTCAAGAGCAGCAAGCTTTCATTGATAAAGTCACTAAAAATAAATAGCGCTGATTAAAATAGATAGCAAAAAGGGCGAATAAATCGCCCTTTTTTAATTTTGAGTTATTTAGCTATTACTTAGCAAACAAGTCGTCAATAGTACCTTGCGCAAGTGGGTGGTAACCCGGGCGCGCTTTTAGGTATACGTCATGTGCCCATTCACGTTTACCATTAGTAATTAGAGCTTTGTATAACGGCACGATTAACTTGCGACGGCCAATACCTGATAAGTGTTTATCAAGTGCTGGATAGATAGGTTGATAGCCATTGCCAACCGCAAGCATAAACCAAGCAAAAGCACGCTCTGCGTTAGTTGATTGTGTAAGATTGAACTCACTGTCTAGCATCGCCATTTTATCTAGGCTTAAATCACGTGGTAAGTTATTTAAAAAGTGTAACCACTCATGCACAGTCCAATTTGCCGTAGGAAGTTGTGCGGCTGTTGTTTCACCTTTTAACCATGCTGCAGTTGCACTATCTACTTTATCGAATGCATCTGAGGTTGGGTTTGGTGCATCGCTCGGTAAGCCAGGCTGAAAAATCCACTCGTTTACTTTATCCATGCTAACAACACCTGGATACTGTTCAATTAAGTTCGCTTTTAAGTAAGTAACAAACTCTGCGGTGGTCAAAGATTTGAATGAAAACTCTTTAAAATAGGCTTTTACAAATGGGTCGAACTTGTCGCGACCATACTTGTTTTCAAGGTAAATTAAGAATAGCTGGCCTTTAGTATATGGCACTGAGCTGAATGCATCGTCCGGATCGCGGCCATTAAGTTTTAAGTTAAGGCGAGTATCTGGCGCTGCAATAGTTTTAAGTTGAGCACGCAGGCCTGCAGCGTCAAGCGCTTGCTCCATAACCGCACGGTCACGACCATAAACTTCTTCCATAATACGGTTTTCAACGTACGAGGTAAAACCTTCATTCAGCCATAAGTCTTCCCATGTAGCATTGGTTACTAAGTTGCCAGACCAAGAGTGAGCAAGCTCATGAGCGATTAAGTTAACTAAGCTTTTATCGCCAGCAACAACCGTTGGAGTGATAAACGACAGGCGTGGATTCTCCATGCCACCGAAAGGAAAGCTCGGCGGTAACATTAAGAGGTCATAACGGCCCCAAGCATATTCACCGTACATGGTACTTGTTTTATCGATCATCGCTTGCGTGTCTTCAAATTCAGCAACTGATGCATCTAAAATGGTTGGTTCAGCAAAAATGCCGGTTTGGCGTGACATAGCTTTAAATTCTAGATTACCAGCGCCAATCGCAATTAAGTAAGGAGAGATTGCTTGAGGCATATCAAAAATGTAATCGCCATCTTTATAAAGTGCATCTTTGTTGTCAGCACTCATCACCGCACGAACATCTTTAGGTGTATGAATACGTGCCGAGTAAGTTACACGCATCGCTGGTGTATCTTGTACTGGGATCCAACTACGAGCATGAATTGCTTGCGATTGGCTGTACATAAACGGATGAGTTTTACTGGCTGTTTGCTCAGGTGTTAACCATTGTAAGCCTGATGCTTCTGGGCGACTATTGTAGTAAATGCGTACTTTTGCTGCTTGGTTTTTAAAAGTAATAGTTAACTTTGAGCCTTTAACATCATCACGTGCAGCAAGGGTAAATTTTGCTTTATGCCAGCCACCAGTTTGATCTTGATACATTACTTTATCAATATCTAAGTCACGGGTATCAAGTACCAATGTTTTGCTGTCGGCATTTTGCCATTGTAACGTATGCTCAACAAAACCTTCTAACTGCTTGTCGGCAAAATCAACGTCTAAATCAAGATTTAAGTGTGTGGTAATAACATCATCAAGATTAGCATAGGAATTTTGATCAATGGCACTGGCCATTGCTTGAGAGCACATACCTGCCATTGCGAGGCTTAAAAAAAGTGGTTTAAGTTTCATATTGACCCTGGACGGAAATAAAAAGTGCAGGTTTTATATCATGATTGACCATCAGGGTTGAGCAATTTTTACAATCTGATGCGCGTTTTGCGACGATAGGTTACACTATTGCGATTAGTGACAATTAACCTTTGGGGCATTTTGTGGCTCTCTCTTTGCAAGCTTTTCATACATTTTCTTTACCGAGCCAGTGTTCACAACTGTGCGAAATCACTGACCTTACACAATTACAGCTACTGACGTTTGATAGCCCTTTTTGCATTTTAGGTGAAGGTAGTAACACGGTATTTTTAAGCGATTATCAAGGCACTGTAATTAAAATGGCGACTACCGGTATCGCCATCATTGAACGCGACAATGATTACTTACTTGAAGTTGCTGCAGGAGAAAACTGGCATCAGCTTGTTGCATATACGCTCAAACAAGGGATGCCTGGGCTTGAAAACCTTGCTTTGATCCCCGGCACAGTTGGCGCAGCACCGGTACAAAATATTGGTGCCTATGGTGTAGAGCTGGCAAAATTTATTGAATACGTAGAATATTTTGATATCGCCACTAAGCAGCTCATCCGCCTTAGTTGTCAACAATGCGAGTTTGGCTATCGAGAGTCTATTTTTAAGCATCAATTAAAAAATAAAGCAGTGATCACTTGTGTTGCATTGGCATTACCAAAACTTTGGCAGCCAGAGTTAAGCTACGGTCCTTTACAACAGCTTGAGTCGGTAACGGCGCAGACGGTTTTTGAGCAAGTGATTAAAACTCGTAACAGCAAATTACCGGATCCTTACATACTTGCCAATGCCGGAAGCTTTTTTAAAAACCCAATTATAGAAAACCAGTTACTTAGCGAATTGCTCGTCGCGCATCCGCAGTTGCCTCATTATTACTATGATGAACACCACCATAAAGTAGCTGCCGGTTGGTTAATAGAACAAGCAGGGTTAAAAGGATACCGTATCGCAGGAATTGAAGTGCATCAGCAACAAGCATTAGTTTTAGTTAATTATGGTGGCAGTGAAGGCAGTGACCTAATTAAAATGATTCAACATATCCAGCAGCAAATATGGCAACGTTATCAAATAAGCTTACAGCACGAAGTTCGCTTGATGAATAATGATACTGAATGCCATATCGGTTTAGGGGAGTTAGCATGAAGGCGCCGGATGGTAATAAATTAGCAATCTTAAATGCGCTCAATCAGGGTGGCTTTATCTCTGGGCAATTACTTGGTGAGCAACTTGGCATTAGTCGCGCCGCAGTGAGTAAACATATGCAAAGTTTACAAGCGATGGGGCTGGATATTTTTAAAGTTAGCGGTAAGGGTTATAGCCTTAATAACTCCGTGGGCTTGTTAGAGCAAAATAAGATCCAGCAATATTATCAAGGCTTGAACGCCAGTACGGCACATATCGAAGTGCATCCGATCATTGATTCGACCAACAGTGAGTTAATGCGCCGTATTGCGGCTAAACAAACACTGGATTCAGGCACTGTCGTCGTCGCGGAAATGCAGCAAGCAGGGCGTGGGCGACGCGGACGCGTTTGGCAGTCTCCATTTGGTGCGAACTTGTATTATAGCTATTTCTGGCGCTTAGATGACGGGCTGCAAGCCGCAATGGGTATGTCTATCGCAGTAGGCTTAGCTGTTTACGATACGTTAAAAGCACTGTATCAGTTAGATATTGAACTCAAGTGGCCAAACGACATTTATCTTAATAAAGAAAAGCTCGCAGGTGTTTTGGTCGAATTAGATGGTCAGCCACAAGGGCCATGCCAGCTCGTGATAGGTATTGGTATTAATTTGCAAATGCCCACAAGCTACAGCCAGCAAATCGACCAAGCGTGGACTGATTTGAGCCAACATAGCCAACAGATTGATAAAAATCAGCTGGTGGCACATTTAACATACCACCTTGAGCAACGATTAGCGCAGTACAGTCAAACTGGCTTGCATGACATGTATCAGCAGTGGAACGAACTCAACGCCTTTGCAGGACAGTGTGTGGAGTTAAATACCGGGCATAGAAGCTGGCGCGGTATCTGTGAAGGTATAGATCCACAAGGTGGTATTCGTATTCGCCAAGATGGTGAGGTTAAAAGCTATTACGGTGGTGAAATTTCACTACGCAAGGCAGTTCAATGAGATTATTAATCGATGTAGGTAATACAGCACTTAAAGCAGCGCTATGCCAGCAAGGCGAAATCAAACCGTGTGATGTTAGTGCGCTACCTTGGCGGCAAATTAACGAGCTGGTTTATGCAAGTGTTGGTAAAAATGAGCAACTCAATGGGCTATTAGCACAAGCATCGGCATTTCAGGTGCCATGTTTTGAAGCGAAAGTGACTAAACATTTGAGTAACCTTAGCTGTGCGTATCAACAATTTAGTAATTTAGGTATTGATCGCTGGCTTGGTTTAATTGCTGCTTTTCAATTATGGCCGCAACAAGATTGCATCGTGATAGACACAGGCACAGCCACAACAATTGATGTACTTACAGCACAAGGACAACATTTGGGTGGCTGGATATTACCTGGCCTTGATCTCATGACACGCTCATTAACACAGAATACGCAGCGTGTTTTTGATGATGCCAACACGCCTTTTGCGAATGAGCTGGGTGTAAACACACCTAATGGTTTAAAAAATGGCGCGCTAGTGGCAACCTTAGGGGCTGTTGAACAAGCAAAATTACATTTAACCAATAAAAAACCTCAACTAATTTTTGCTGGTGGCTATGGTGCATTATTGAAAGCGCAATTTTTAGACGCGATTTATGATCCGCAATTAGTGATGAAGGGGCTCAATTACTGGTATGAATTGAGCAAAAATTAACAAAAACAGGCTGTTTTGCCTGATTTGTGAGCGTTCGGCACATAAAATCACATTTTTTTTAATTTTCTTGTTGCATCACCACCAACCTTCCTCTAATATCTCGCCCCGTACTAAAGCAGTGCCGACTTAGCTCAGCTGGTAGAGCAACTGACTTGTAATCAGTAGGTCAACCGTTCGACTCGGTTAGTCGGCACCACTTTCCTTTTACCGAAAGTGTTTAGTAAAGAATTATCGTGGAGGGGTTCCCGAGCGGCCAAAGGGATCAGACTGTAAATCTGACGGCTCAGCCTTCGCTGGTTCGAATCCAGCTCCCTCCACCACTTTATTCTTGACGGTTAGAGGTAGTTTAAGAACAGGTTGCTAACGCGGGCATCGTATAATGGCTATTACCTCAGCCTTCCAAGCTGATGATGCGGGTTCGATTCCCGCTGCCCGCTCCAGTTTCTGGTGTTGCTGATATAGCTCAGTTGGTAGAGCGCACCCTTGGTAAGGGTGAGGTCGGCAGTTCAACTCTGCCTATCAGCACCAGTCTTAGAATCTTCTTGATTACTTCCTTTATCTGTCAGAAAATACTATTTGAAATTTGAAAAATTTAACTTAATCTACCTCTGGTGGATTATTTTCATATGTAATCTAGATACACAAAACTGATAGGTTCCGTCATGGCAAAAGCAAAGTTTGAACGCGTAAAACCGCACGTAAACGTAGGTACAATCGGCCACGTTGACCACGGTAAAACTACCCTAACTGCAGCAATCACTAACGTACTTGCAAAAGTATACGGCGGTGTTGCTAAAGATTTCGCATCAATCGATAACGCTCCAGAAGAGCGCGAGCGCGGTATCACAATCTCAACTTCACACGTTGAATACGATACG
>NZ_VXCS01000036.1:0-37265 GCF_052850545.1 Pseudoalteromonas sp. 1181_04 | reverse complement strand
AGTATCGTACTCAACGTGTGAAGTTGAGATTGTGATACCGCGCTCGCGCTCTTCAGGAGCGTTATCGATTGATGCGAAATCTTTAGCAACACCGCCGTATACTTTTGCAAGTACGTTAGTGATTGCTGCAGTTAGGGTAGTTTTACCGTGGTCAACGTGGCCGATTGTACCTACGTTTACATGCGGTTTTACGCGTTCAAACTTTGCTTTTGCCATCTTAAAAAATTCCTATAAAGAAATTAAAGGTTCAGTCCACTGTGGACCAAACCGAGCTAAAAATTACTTAACAGCGCGAGCTGTAATTATTGTGTCCGCAACATGTTTCGAGGCTTCAGCGTACTTCAAAAACTCCATAGAGTATGAGGCACGGCCTTGTGTTGCAGATCGTAGATCAGTAGCATAACCAAACATTTCAGAAAGCGGAACCTGGGCGTTAATTAATTTAAGTCCACCTAGCGCATCTTCCATGCCTTCGATCATACCGCGGCGACGGTTTAAGTCACCAACTACATCACCCATGTTTGCTTCAGGAGTGAGTACTTCAACCTTCATCATTGGCTCTAATAGTACAGGGTCTGCTTGTAGCGCACCTTGTTTCATTGCCAGTGAACCCGCTATTTTAAATGCCATTTCATTCGAATCTACATCATGGAATGAACCATCATATAAAGTCGCTTTCACACCAAGTAATGGGTAGCCTGCCAGCACACCTTGAGACATTTGCTCTTGGATGCCTTTATCTACCGCAGGGATGTATTCTTTTGGAACTGAGCCACCTACGGTTTCGTTAACGAACTCGTAAATTGGGGCTTCATCATCCGAAATATCCATCGGTTCAAGTTTAAGCCAGACATGACCATATTGACCACGTCCACCTGATTGACGTATGAATTTACCTTCAACTTTAACAGTTGAACGAATAGCTTCACGGTAAGAAACCTGCGGCTTACCAACGTTACATTCAACACTGAATTCACGTTTCATACGGTCGACAATGATATCAAGGTGAAGTTCACCCATACCAGAAATAATAGTCTGGCCTGATTCTTCGTCAGTTTGTACGCGAAAAGACGGATCTTCTGCCGCTAGTTTACCTAGCGCGATACCCATCTTATCTTGGTCAGCGATTGTGCGAGGCTCAACCGCAACAGAGATAACTGGTTCAGGGAATTCCATACGCTCAAGCGTAATAATAGAATTCGGATCACACAGTGTTTCACCTGTTGTTACGTCTTTGAGACCAATAGCCGCCGCAATATCACCTGCGTAGACTTCTTTGATCTCTTCACGTGAGTTTGAATGCATCTGAACGATACGGCCAAGACGCTCACGCTTACATTTTACTGGGTTGTATACCGCGTCACCCTGTTTAACAGTACCAGAGTAAACACGGAAGAAAGTTAAAGTACCAACGAACGGGTCTGTTGCAATTTTAAAAGCAAGTGCAGCAAACGGTGCGTTGTCATTAGCTGGACGTTCTTCCTCAGTACCATCTTCAAGGATACCTTGAATTTGTTTCACTTGTGTTGGTGCAGGCATATATTCAATAACGCCATCAAGCACAGCTTGAACGCCTTTATTTTTAAATGCACTACCACATGTAACTGGGACGATTTCGTTAGCCAATGTACGCTGACGCAAAGCATTTTTAATTTCTGCTTCGCTCAGGTCTTCACCTTCCAAATACTTATCCATTAGTTCTTCAGATGCTTCAGCAGCGCTTTCAACTAAGTTCGAGCGCCATTCTTCAGCTAAATCTTGAAGTTCTGCCGGTATTGCCTCATAGGTGAAAGTCATTCCCTGGTCTTCATCATTCCAGTTAATCATTTTCATTTTTATGAGGTCAATAACACCTTTAAAGTCGTCTTCAGCGCCTACTGGTAGCTGAATTGGAACAGGCGTTGCTCCAAGACGAGATTTCACCTGGCCAACAACCGTTAAGAAGTCAGCGCCAGTGCGATCCATTTTATTTACGAAGATCATTCTCGGAACTTCGTATTTGTTCGCTTGACGCCAAACTGTCTCAGTTTGCGGCTGTACACCAGATGAAGCACAAAGCACAACTACCGCACCATCAAGTACACGTAAAGAACGTTCTACTTCAATAGTGAAATCCACGTGCCCTGGAGTATCAATGATATTGATACGATGAGCGTCAAATTGCGCGTCCATCCCTTTCCAGAAACACGTTGTTGCAGCAGAAGTGATTGTGATACCACGCTCTTGTTCCTGCTCCATCCAGTCCATAGTTGCGGCGCCATCATGTACTTCACCGATCTTATGAGAAAGACCTGTGTAGAACAGAACACGTTCTGTTGTGGTGGTTTTGCCTGCATCTACGTGAGCAACAATACCGATATTGCGATAGCGCTCAAGTGGAGTTGTACGTGCCATAAAATCCTCTTAAAGGTTAAGGACAGATTACCAACGGTAATGTGCGAATGCTTTATTCGCTTCAGCCATACGGTGAACGTCTTCACGTTTCTTAACCGCAGTGCCTTTGTTGTCAGCAGCGTCAACAAGTTCTTGAGCTAAACGTAAGCCCATAGATTTCTCGCCACGCTTACGTGCAGCGTCTACTAACCAACGCATACCTAATGCGTTGCGACGTACTGGACGTACTTCTACTGGTACTTGATACGTTGAACCACCAACACGGCGAGATTTAACCTCAACCTGTGGACGGATGTTTTCAAGTGCAGTTTCAAAGATTTCAAGGTGCGATTTGCCTGATTTCTCAGCAGCCACATCTAGCGCACCGTAAACGATTTTTTCAGCAGTAGATTTCTTGCCGTCTAACATTACGATGTTAACGAATTTTGCAAGAAGTTCCGATCCGAACTTAGGATCTGGAAGAATTTTACGTTGACCTATTACGCGTCTTCTAGGCATTTTGTATCTCCGGTTTATTCAGGTTTGCTCTTTCGAGTCAATCACCCAAAACAATAATTAAAAATATTTAGTGCTTGGCCTTACTAACGGAATACAATTAGCCTTTAGGGCGTTTTGCACCGTATTTAGAACGAGCTTGACGACGGTCGCTAACGCCTGCACAGTCAAGTGCACCACGAACAGTGTGAAAACGCACACCTGGTAAATCTTTAACACGACCACCACGGATTAGGATTACACTATGCTCTTGAAGGTTATGACCTTCACCACCAATGTATGAAGTTACTTCGAAACCGTTAGTTAAACGTACACGAGCTACTTTACGTAACGCCGAGTTTGGTTTCTTAGGTGTAGTTGTATATACGCGAGTACATACACCGCGCTTTTGCGGACACGCTTTAAGCGCAGCTGAGTTACTTTTCGTAACCTTGCTACGACGTGGCTTACGCACTAGCTGGTTAATAGTTGCCATTTAAATAGCTCCTGAAATTAAAATTACTACTGAAAAAAATAAAAAAATCCGCCCTTTATTTACAAGCTCGTACCAAACGTGCAGGTAAATGGGTGGCGGAATTTTAATGAGCAAAGATTGAGCTGTCAACCTAAACCGTTAGCAAGGCAGTAGATAACTGCCTTGCAAAAACCTAATCTATTGATTAAGTTAGATTTATTGATTTCCAGATAAATCCGCGTTTAAAGCATCAGTTAGCGCTTGAGTTGCCTCTTCTGCACTTACTGTTTGCTCTTCAACTACAACTTTGCTCTGCTTACGACGAGCCATACGTTCTTGATGATACGCAAAACCGGTACCGGCTGGGATCAAACGACCCACAATTACGTTTTCTTTCAGACCGCGAAGTTCATCGCTCTTACCATTTACAGCGGCTTCAGTTAGGACACGAGTTGTCTCCTGGAACGAGGCTGCCGAGATGAAAGATTCTGTGGCTAGTGATGCTTTAGTGATACCCATTAATTGGATTTCATATTTAGCAGGTAACTTGCCTTGAGCTTCTAAGTCGCGGTTTGCGATATTAACGCGTGCCACTTCAATTTGCTCACCGGCTAAGAATTCACTATGGCCGCCGTCAAGGATCGTACACTTACGGATCATTTGACGGATAATTGTTTCAATGTGCTTGTCATTGATCTTAACGCCTTGCAAACGGTAAACCTCTTGCACTTCGTTAACGATATAGTTAGCAACATGAGTCACACCACGTAGGCGTAAGATGTCATGTGGTGATTCAGGACCATCGGCGATAACTTCACCTTTAGACACTTGCTCACCCTCAAACACGTTAAGTTGACGCCACTTAGGGATCATTTCTTCGTAATGATCGCCTTCAGCTGGAGTAATAACTAAACGCTTCTTACCTTTAGTCTCTTTACCGAAGCTAATCGTACCGGTGATCTCAGCTAAGATAGCTGGCTCTTTCGGTTTACGCGCTTCAAATAAGTCGGCTACGCGTGGTAGACCACCCGTGATATCACGAGTTTTCGAACCTTCCTGCGGAATACGTGCTAACACGTCACCTGGGTTTGCCGTTACACCGTCTGTTACTTCAATCGTAGTGTATGAAGGAAGACGAGTTTCTTGCAGACCGCGCTCTTCACTTTCGATGATAAGCTTCGGCTCTTTCGCATTTATCTTAGCAAGATCTTTAACAACTACACGGGTTAAACCAGTTAGTTCATCAGTCTGTGCTTCAGTGTTTGAGTCATCGATATCGCTGAACGATACTTTTGACTTATGCTCAAGAACGATTGGGTGACTATGCGGGTCCCAAGTAGCAACGATGTCGTTACCTTGAACTTCCGTATTGTCTTGTACTGTTAATACCGCACCGTAAGGTACTTTATAACGCTCTTTCTCACGACCATGGCTATCGATGATAGTGATTTCAGTAGAACGAGAGGTAATAACAATCTTACCGTCAGTGTTTAATACATATTTTGCGTTATGAAGCTTCAATGTACCGTTAGTTTTAACTTGTACATTGTTTTCAGCAGACGCTCTTGATGCTGCACCACCGATGTGGAAAGTACGCATCGTAAGCTGTGTACCCGGCTCACCGATTGATTGTGCCGCGATAACACCTACTGATTCACCCGCGTTGATGATATGACCACGTGCAAGGTCACGACCGTAACACTTAGCACATACACCAAAGTCGTTATCACAGGTGATAACTGAACGTACGCGAACCTCATCTACTGAGTGCTCTTCTAAAAGATCACACAGTTTTTCGTCAAGCATGATATTACGCTCTACTAGTACTGTATTAGTACCAGGGATCACAATATCTTCAGCAACAACACGACCAAGTACACGTTCGCGAAGTGCTTCTACAACGTCACCACCTTCAATAAGCGGTTTCATTGTTAAGCCATCTTCTGTGCCACAATCGTCTTCGTTGATTACCAAATCTTGTGCAACGTCTACTAGACGACGCGTTAGGTAACCCGAGTTCGCTGTTTTCAGCGCTGTATCGGCAAGACCTTTACGCGCACCATGCGTTGAGATGAAGTACTGAAGTACGTTTAGACCTTCACGGAAGTTAGCGGTGATTGGCGTCTCGATGATTGAACCATCTGGACGTGCCATTAGACCACGCATACCTGCTAGCTGACGGATCTGAGCGGCACTACCACGAGCACCAGAGTCGGCCATCATAAACACTGAGTTAAATGACGGTTGCTCTTCTTCTTCACCTTGGGCATTGATAACCGTGTCTTTTGACAAGTTGGCCATCATTTCACGTGATAAGTTTTCATTTACACGTGACCAGATATCGATAACTTTATTGTACTTTTCACCAGCCGTTACAAGACCTGATTGGAATTGTTGGTTGATTTCAGTTACTTCAGCTTCAGCTGCTTCGATAATTGATGCTTTGATCGGTGGGATAACTAAGTCATCGATACCGATTGAAACACCTGACTTCATTGCGTAGTGGAAACCGGTATACATAACTTGGTCAGCAAAGATAACTGTATCTTTAAGACCAAGACGACGGTAACACTCGTTTAATAAGCCAGAAATTTGTTTCTTACCTAGGGCCTGATTGATTGACGAAAACGGCATGCCTTTTGGTAAAATAAGAGACAAAATTGCACGACCAACAGTTGTATCGATAACAGTTACAGTGTCTTCTACTACACCATTTTCGTTTTTAACTGATTCGCTAATACGTACTTTCACGCGAGCGTGAAGGTCTGCATTACCGCTGCGGTATGCTTTTTCTGCTTCTTTTGGATCTTTTAAGATCGCGCCTTCGCCTTTCGCGTTGATGCGGTCACGGGTCATATAATATAGACCCAATACAACGTCCTGTGATGGAACGATGATTGGCTCACCATTCGCAGGAGATAGGATGTTGTTTGTTGACATCATCAATGCACGAGCTTCAAGCTGCGCTTCAATCGTTAGCGGTACGTGTACCGCCATTTGGTCACCATCGAAGTCGGCGTTGTAGGCCGCACATACTAATGGATGCAAATGGATTGCTTTACCTTCAATAAGCACAGGTTCAAACGCTTGGATACCCAAACGGTGAAGTGTTGGTGCACGGTTAAGTAATACTGGATGTTCACGAATTACTTCGTCTAATACATCCCATACTTCCGGAACTTCACGCTCTACCATTTTCTTAGCAGCTTTGATTGTCGTAGCCATGCCGCGACGCTCTAGTTTGCCATAGATAAATGGTTTGAATAGCTCAAGTGCCATCTTCTTAGGAAGACCACATTGGTGAAGCTTAAGTGTAGGACCAACTGTGATTACAGAACGGCCTGAATAATCTACACGCTTACCAAGTAAGTTCTGACGGAAACGACCTTGCTTACCCTTGATCATATCAGCAAGAGATTTAAGCGGACGCTTGTTAGAACCTGTAATTGCACGACCACGACGACCGTTATCAAGTAGCGCATCAACCGCTTCTTGTAACATACGTTTTTCGTTGCGTACGATAATATCCGGTGCAGCTAAATCTAGTAGACGTTTAAGACGGTTATTACGGTTAATAACACGACGGTAAAGGTCATTTAGATCAGAAGTCGCAAAACGGCCACCATCAAGTGGTACTAATGGACGTAGATCAGGTGGCAATACTGGAAGTACTGTCATGATCATCCACTCAGGGTTATTACCTGACTGGTGGAACGATTCCATTAATTTAAGACGTTTAGTGATCTTCTTACGCTTAGTTTCAGAGTTAATTGTTGGTAACTCTTCACGCATTTCAGCAATTAATTGCGCAAGATCGAGTTCACGAAGCAAGTCTAATACTGCTTCAGCACCCATCTTCGCTTCAAACTCATCACCGTGCTCTTCTAGTGCATCTAGGTATTCTTCTTCACCTAATAGCTGACTACGCTCAAGCGTCGTCATGCCAGGCTCAGTTACTACGAATGATTCGAAGTAAAGAACACGTTCAATATCACGAAGCGTCATATCAAGCATTAAGCCGATACGTGACGGTAGTGATTTTAAAAACCATATATGTGCAACTGGGCTCGCAAGGTCGATGTGACCCATACGATCACGACGCACTTTAGTGAGTGTTACTTCAACGCCACACTTTTCACAGATCACACCACGGTGTTTAAGACGCTTATATTTACCACATAAGCATTCATAATCTTTCACTGGACCGAAAATACGGGCACAGAATAAGCCATCGCGCTCAGGCTTGAAAGTACGGTAGTTAATAGTCTCAGGTTTCTTTACTTCACCGTATGACCATGAACGAACCATGTCTGGTGAAGCAAGACCAATGCGAATTGCATCGAATTCTTCGGTCTTATTTTGTTGCTTCAGAAACTTAAGTAAGTCTTTCACCTTAGCTCTCCTGTCGGAGTTAATCTTGAGGACGGATGATTTCGTCCCTACATTCTATTCGGCCGTAACAGATGCTGCAGGCTAGCTGCAGCATCTAATTGGCTTAATTTTCTTCCAACTCGATGTTGATACCCAGTGAGCGGATTTCTTTCAACAATACGTTGAACGATTCTGGCATACCTGGTTCCATTTTATGGTTACCATCAACGATGTTTTTATACATCTTAGTACGACCGTTCACGTCATCCGATTTCACTGTTAACATTTCTTGTAGAGTGTAAGCGGCACCGTATGCTTCTAGTGCCCATACTTCCATCTCACCGAAACGCTGGCCACCGAACTGTGCTTTACCACCCAGCGGCTGCTGAGTAACAAGGCTATAAGAACCAGTAGAACGCGCATGCATTTTGTCATCAACTAAGTGATTCAGTTTCAGCATGTACATGTAACCAACAGTTACTTGACGTTCAAACTGATCGCCAGTACGGCCATCATAAAGTGTAACCTGACCACTACGAGGGTAGCCAGCTAGCTCAAGCATGTCTTTGATTTCGCTTTCTTTCGCGCCATCAAATGCAGGAGTAGCGATTGGTAAACCACCTTTTAAGTTTTCAGCCAAACGACGAATTTCGTCATCTGTGAAGCTAGCAATGTCTACGAACTGGCGAGATTCACCAATTTCGTATGCTTGCTTGATGAATTCACGTAGCTCATGAAGCTCACGTTGTTCTTTCATCATTTCTTCAATACGCTCACCAATACCACGAGCAGCTAGACCCATATGTGTTTCAAGGATCTGACCGATGTTCATACGTGATGGTACACCCAGCGGGTTAAGTACGATATCAACAGTACGACCTTTATCATCGTATGGCATATCTTCTACTGGTACGATAGTCGAGATAACACCTTTGTTACCGTGACGACCCGCCATTTTATCACCTGGTTGGATACGACGTTTAACAGCTAGGTATACTTTAACAATCTTAAGTACGCCTGGTGCTAGGTCATCACCTTGGGTAATTTTACGACGTTTGTTTTCAAACTTTTTATCGTATTCAGCTTTTAGCTCATCGTACTGGGCTGCTAGTTGCTCAAGTTCAGCTTGCTTATCTTCTTCAGCAAGGCTTTGAGTTAGTAGCTTCTCAGCATTCAATGACGCTAATCTATCTTCATCTTGACCGGCTGCGATAAGTAACTTACGAGCACGATCTAACACGCCTGCTTCAAGAATACGGAATTCTTCGTTAAAGTCTTTTTTCGCGTCACGAAGTTGCATTTCTTCAACTTCTAGCGCGCGCTTGTCTTTTTCAACACCATCACGGGTGAAGACTTGCACGTCAATTACAGTACCTGTTACAGAGTTTGGTACACGTAATGAGCTGTCTTTAACGTCAGACGCTTTCTCACCAAAGATAGCTCGTAGTAGCTTCTCTTCAGGAGTTAATTGCGTTTCGCCTTTCGGAGTCACTTTACCTACTAGGATATCGCCGCCTTTAACTTCAGCACCGATATAAACAACACCTGATTCATCAAGCTTGCCTAGTGCAGATTCACCCACATTCGGGATATCTGCAGTGATCTCTTCAGGACCTAACTTAGTATCACGGGCAACACACTGTAGTTCTTGAATATGGATAGTCGTTAGACGATCTTCTTCAACTACGCGCTCTGATAGTAAGATTGAATCCTCGAAGTTATAACCGTTCCATGGCATGAATGCCACGCGCAAGTTTTGACCAAGGGCTAAGTCACCTAAGTCAGTCGAAGGACCATCTGCTAACACGTCACCACGAGTAACCGGTTCGCCAACCATACAAGTTGGTTTTTGGTTAATACATGTGTTTTGGTTAGAACGTGTGTATTTGGTTAAGTTGTAGATGTCGATGCCCGCTTCACCAGGGATGCGTTCTTCTTCATGTACATTAACAACGATGCGACTTGCGTCAGCATACATTACTTCACCACCACGTTTAGCAACAATCGTTACACCAGAATCTTTCGCTAGTGTTAACTCAATACCAGTACCTACTAACGGTTTGTCCGCTTTCAATGTTGGTACTGCTTGACGTTGCATGTTTGAACCCATCAATGCACGGTTAGCATCATCGTGTTCTAGGAACGGGATAAGTGCTGCCGCTACAGAGATCACCTGTTGTGGTGATACATCCATATATTGCTGGTCCATGCGACCCATAAAGGTAGATTCACCTTTGTGACGACATGGGATTAATTCATCAACAAACTCATTGGTTTCAGTTAAGTTTGAGTTCGCCTGTGCGATAACAAACTGACCTTCTTCAATGGCTGATAAGTAATCAACTTCATCAGTTACTACACCGTCTACCACTTTGCGGTAAGGTGTTTCTAAGAAACCATAGTCATTGGTACGTGCGTACGTAGACAATGAGTTAATTAGACCGATGTTTGGACCCTCAGGAGTCTCGATTGGACATACGCGACCATAGTGAGTTACGTGAACGTCACGTACTTCAAAGCCAGCGCGTTCACGTGTAAGACCGCCCGGCCCTAATGCAGAAATACGACGTTTGTGCGTCACTTCTGATAGCGGGTTATTTTGGTCCATGAACTGTGATAACTGAGACGAACCAAAGAACTCTTTAACTGCTGCCGAAATAGGCTTAGCGTTAATAAGATCTTGTGGCATGATTGCATCTAGGTCACCTAAGCTTAAACGCTCACGTACCGCACGCTCTACACGTACTAAACCTACACGGAACTGATTCTCAGCCATTTCGCCAACACTACGAATACGACGGTTGCCTAAGTGGTCGATATCATCAACATCGCCTTGACCGTTACGAATAGAAATTAATACTTTCATAACAGACACGATGTCTTCTTTGCTTAATGTGCCCGGGCCTGTGTCAGTGTCATAACCAACACGGCTATTGAACTTCATACGACCTACAGTAGATAAGTCATAACGTTCTTCAGAGAAGAACAAGTTCTCAAATAAGGCTTCAGCCGCGTCTTTCGTCGGTGGCTCGCCTGGGCGCATCATGCGATAAATTTCTACTAGTGCTTCTAAGCGGTTAGTGCTTGAATCAATACGTAAAGTATCAGAAATATATGCACCGCTGTCCACTTCATTGATATATAGAGTATCAATTTTAGTGTGACCTGCTTTAACCAATTCAGCCATTAACTCTAAAGTTAATTCATCATTCGCGTTTGCAATCACTTCACCCGTTGACTCATCAACGTAGTTTCTAGCAATTACACGGCCAATGATATACTCATGGGGTACTTCTAAATGGCTAATGCCTTTTTTCTCAATGCTCTTGATATGACGCGCTGTTACACGACGGCCAGACTCAACGAACACTTCACCGTCTTCACTTTTTATATCAAAGGCAGCGGTTTCACCACGTAAACGTGATGGCACAAGTTCCATAAGAACTTTACCGTCAGTTACTTCAAACGCAGTGGTTTCAAAGAAGATGTTTAAGATCTCTTCTGTCGTGTACTCAAGTGCACGCAACATGATTGACGCCGGTAATTTACGACGACGGTCAATACGTACATATAAGTTATCTTTTGCATCAAACTCAAAATCTAACCATGAACCACGGTATGGGATAACACGTGCGTTATAAAGCACTTTACCTGATGAGTGAGTTTTACCGCGGTCGTTATCAAAGAATACACCAGGGCTACGGTGTAGCTGAGAAACGATAACACGCTCTGTACCATTGATTACAAAAGTACCGGTATCGGTCATGAGCGGAATTTCGCCCATGTAAACTTCTTGCTCTTTAATGTCTTTAACTGTGCCTGGCGCTTCTTTATCCATCACCACAAGGCGTAGTTTTACGCGAAGTGGAGCAGAATAAGTCACACCGCGAATTTGACATTCTTTTACATCGAAAACTGGCTCACCAATACGATAACTTACGTATTGAAGCTCAGAATTTCCCGAGTAGCTTTTGATTGGGAACACAGAACGGAAGGCAGCTTCCAAACCATGATCGCCATCAGCGTCCGGCACTAAGAATTTTTTAAACGATTCTAACTGCGTTGACAGTAAGAAAGGTATATCCAAAACTTGTGGACGTTTACCAAAATCCTTACGGATACGTTTCTTTTCAGAATAAGAGTAAGCCATGGGGTTCCTCAGCTTGCTGATCTTTGACCCGACCTGTTCTTGTAAGAACAGACTTAACTGGCATCTAAGCCAAGATTGTACAACATTTAATTGTTGTTCCAATTAGCTCCCACTTTAACACTAGCAAACTATAAAGCGTTGAAAGTAAAGAGAAAATTAGATTTTATTTGAGCTATAGGAATACATCGCTCTATAGCGCAAAAAGGCCGGTGATTAAATAATCACCAGCCCTTGCCTGATTTCTCAGACAGCGAACTTAGCAAAAGCTAAATTACTTAACCTCAACTTCAGCACCAGCTTCAGTAAGGTCTTTAGCAAGAGCTTCAGCTTCTTCTTTAGATACACCTTCTTTAACAGGTGTAGGAGCAGCTTCAACAAGAGCTTTCGCTTCTTTAAGGCCTAGGCCAGTTGCGCTACGAACAGCTTTGATTGCCGCAACTTTATTAGCGCCAGCGCCAGTAAGGATTACGTCAAATTCTGTTTTCTCTTCAGCAGCTTCAGCAGCAGGACCTGCTACCATAGCAGCTGCAGCAGTTACGCCGAATTTTTCTTCCATTGCTTCAACAAGAGCAACAACGTCCATTACTGACATTTCAGCAATTGCGTCAAGGATTTGGTCTTTAGTTACAGACATTACAAATTTCCTAATAATTAACGGACTCTAGGTCCAAAAAAATTTTACACCGAAAGATTGATTAAACAGCTTAAAATTAAGCAGCTTGCTCTTCTTTCTGTACACGTACTGCTTCAATTGTTTTACACAATTTGCCAGCAGACGCTTCTTTCATAGCGCTCATTAAGCGTGCAACAGCTTCGTCGTATGTAGGTAATGTAGCAAGCATTGCTGCATCAACAACATTTCCTTCAAAAGCGGCCGTTTTAAGCTCAAATTTCTCGTTCTTCTTTGCAAAAGCAGAAAAGATACGCGCAGCAGCACCTGGGTGCTCTGATGAGAAAGCGATTAAGCTTGGACCAACAAATGAATCAGAAAGGCACTCAAACTGTGTTCCTTCAAGAGCACGTTTTGCTAAAGTGTTACGGACAACTTTCATCCAAACACCATTTGCACGAGCTTCTTTACGAAGGGCAGTGATTGCGCCAACTGTTACACCACGAGAATCTGCAACAACTGCAGATAGAGCACCATTGGCTGCTTCGTTGACTTCAGCAACAATTGCTTTTTTGCCTTGAAGATTTAAAGCCATGGGTGTTACTCCTGGTTTAATGGGTTACCGTACATCGGCTTCCCTGTTCTACTCTTCCCTACCAAACAAGATAGAGATGCTTTTTACGGCGAGAGCCAGAAGATTAGGAAAAATCTATCTGGGGATTCACACCGTCTACGTAGGTGAATATTAAGGCCGAAGCCACCTACGGTCTTGGACGGAAGCCCAATTTATCGTTTTGCCCGAAGGCGCACCGAAATTATGGACTTCAACCCGAATTCTTTACTTGTTGAGAAAACAAAATTTCTCAACAAAATGGCGCAAAATTATAGTATAAATTTCACGCCATGTAAACACTCAATTAAACAACAGTTGTTGTTAAAGTGCTTTGGTCAACAGAAACACCTGCGCCCATTGTTGTAGAGATGGTTACTTTCTTAACGTAAACACCTTTTGCTTGTGAAGGCTTAGCCTTCTTAAGCGCAACAATTAGCGACTCAAGGTTTTGTTGAAGTTGCTCAACTGTGAAATCAACCTTACCAATAGTAGTATGGATGATACCATTTTTGTCATTGCGGTAACGCACTTGACCAGCTTTAGCATTTTTAACTGCTTCTGCAACGTTAGGTGTTACAGTACCAGTTTTAGGGTTTGGCATTAGACCACGTGGGCCTAAGATTTGACCTAGTTGACCAACAACACGCATAGCGTCTGGTGATGCAACAACAACGTCAAAGTTCATCTCGCCTTTCTTAACTAGCTCAGCAAGATCTTCCATACCTACTAGTTCAGCACCAGCTTCTTTCGCAGCTTCTGCGTTAGCGCCTTGTGTGAACACTGCAACGCGAACGTCACGACCAGTACCGTTAGGTAGTACAGTTGCACCACGAACGTTTTGGTCAGATTTACGAGCATCGATACCAAGGTTAACAGCAACGTCAACACTTTCTACGAATTTAGCTGTCGCTAACTCTTTTAAAAGAGCAACTGCTTCGGTGATTTCGTAATCTTTAGTCGCTTCCACTTTTTCGCGGATAGTACGCATACGTTTAGTTAATTTAGCCATTATCTTAGTCCTCTACGTTCAAGCCCATCGCACGCGCAGAACCTGCGATAGTGCGAACCGCAGCTTCTAAATCAGAAGCTGTAAGGTCAGGTTTCTTTGTCTCAACGATTTCTTCAAGTTGAGCACGAGTTACTGTGCCTACTTTTTCAGTGTTAGGACGGCCTGAACCAGATTTGATACCTGCAGCTTTCTTAAGTAAGTAAGCAGCCGGTGGCGTTTTCATGTCGAACGTAAATGAACGGTCGCCGTAAACAGAGATCACTACAGGAACTGGAGCGCCTTTTTCGATAGATTCTGTACGTGCGTTGAACGCTTTACAGAATTCCATGATGTTTACACCGTGTTGACCTAGTGCTGGACCTACTGGAGGACTAGGGTTAGCCATACCAGCAGCAACTTGTAGCTTGATTAGAGCTTCAACTTTCTTAGCCATTATAAATACCTCATTAGGTGGGTCTTAGCCTTGTGCGCGCGAGGACGCGTACTCTAGCGGCTTCCCAGTTTAAAAATTGGTTTCTCACTTTTCTGTATACAAACCAAGAAATGCTTACTTTGAATACAAAAAGGCCGCTGATTATAAGTTAATCAGCGGCCTTTTTCAAGCTTTATACCAAACAATATATTTTTTGGTATAAATCAGTTAATTTGTTTATCTATCTTGCTCAACTTGACCAAATTCAAGTTCAACAGGAGTAGAACGACCAAAGATAAGTACCGATACTTTTACGCGGCTCTTTTCATAGTCAACAGCTTCAACCACACCACTGAAATCAGCAAATGGGCCGTCAACAACACGCACCACTTCACCTGGTTCAAATAACGTTGCAGGCTTAGGCGCTTCAGCGTTTTCTTGTAAGCGGTTAAGAATGCGATCAGCTTCTTTAGCGCTAATTGGTGCTGGACGATCAGACGTACCACCGATAAAGCCCATAACACGCGCGGTGCTATTTACTAAGTGCCAGCTTTTATCGTTCATATCCATTTGGATAAGTACATAACCTGGGAAGAACTTGCGCTCAGATTTACGCTTTTGACCAGCGCGCATCTCAACCACTTCTTCAGTAGGTACTAATACTTCACCAAAGCTATCTTCCAAACCTTCGATCTTGATATGCTCAAGAATAGTTTGTGCAACACGCTTCTCATAACCTGAGAAAGCCTGTACTACGTACCAACGTAGTTTCTTTTCGTTGTTCTCATCCGACATGGGATCAGATCTCCAATCCAGTTAAAAAGCCTACTGCGCGGAATAAAATGCCATCTAATCCCCAAAGGATAAGTGCCATAATCGCAGTTGCAACCATTACAATAAATGTCGTATGGGTAGTTTCTTGGCGCGTAGGCCACACTACTTTACGTACTTCGATGCGTGCTTCTTTTGCAAAAGCAAGGAAGGTACGCCCTTTTTCAGTTTGTGATGCAATCCCCAAACCAGCGGCAACAGCAACAACAACACCAATAGCACGTAATAACACAGACTGATCTGCGTACATATAGTTACCAACTACTGCGCCTGCAAGTAGCGCAATTGCCACAAGCCACTTTACTGAATCCATCGCACTTGATGGAGTTTCTACATTCGTGCTCATAATATTATTACCTTAACTACAGACACAACAACCCTACACTATGGCAGGGTTAATCCATTAAAATCCAAACTTAAAAACAGACTTATTTAAACCGATTTTTAACCTCAGACTTTACCCACAAACAGGATAAAATGGCAGGGGCGGAGAGACTCGAACTCCCAACCATCGGTTTTGGAGACCGCTGTTCTACCAATTGGAACTACGCCCCTGCAAAGTGGATGCCTATTATACTTACGCAATTCATTAACACAAGTGTAAAAGATGCCCATAAGTCAAAATCTCATCACTAGATTGAAAAATCCATCTTAACATTGATTAAAAAGCAGTTTATGATTGTTTCAATTCAAGGGATATTACTACGCACGAGGAAGCACGTGCTAACAATAAAAACAACTATCTATCCGGCCATTATTGGTTTTTTATGGCTATTTCATAACAGCGCGCTGGCACTGTCTTTACATTTAGACTCCTTCTCTAATGAACAGGGGTTAACGCAAAACTCTGTCACTTGCAGCATAACTGATCGCCGTGGTTTTCATTGGTTCGCCACCCAAGGTGGGCTCAACCGTTTTGATGGTTATGAATTTAAACGCTTTAAGTCTCATCCAACCCAGCCAAGTCTATCGAGTAATTGGATCACCGACTGTGTTACCACTGACAATAATCTGCTGTGGTTTTCTACAGCTACACAAGGGCTAAACGCCCTAAATACAGAAACCGGTATATTCACTCATTTTAACCGTAACAGTCCATTAGCGATTAAAGATAACCGCATTTGGTCAATGCTTACTGATCAACACAATAATTTATGGTTAGGCCATGAAGATGGTAACTTAACTCGCCTAAATGTAGCCGAGCATGAAACTGCCTACTTTACCTACTCGCCAAACACCCAAGGTAGTATTATTTTTCAGGATATGGTGATTGATGCTAAGCAAAATTTATGGCTGGCCAGTAATGAAGGATTAATAAAATTTGATACAAAAACAGCTAAATTTAGCCACTTTTCAGCAAGTAAAAAGCAACTATGGCGCCTAAAACTCACGCCACAAGGGCAGCTACTGATTGCCAGTAAAACAGGGCTTAGTGTCTTTGATTTAGAAAGTGAACAGTTTAATGATATAAAACAACTAGATGGTATATGGATAAGCGATATTTTAATCGATAATAACGAGCATCTTTGGCTTAGCAGCTACGGCCAAGGCTTATATTATAATCCCAACTATCAAACAACTCTGACAAGCTTTAGCCAATTTAAACACCTTCCACAGCAACGTCATGGGCTTGTTAATGATTACTTACTGTCTTTATATCAAGACCTGCAAGGTATTCTGTGGATAGGCACTGATGGTTATGGGTTACAACGCTACGATATGCGCCAAAATCAATTTAATCATCAACAACACAGCGATGACCCTAACAGTATTAGCCATGATTTTATCCGGGCCTTACTTAAAGATTCGCAAGGGCAATTATGGGTCGGTACCCGCAACGGGTTAAATAGACAAACAAAAGACGGCTTTGTGCGCTATCACGTCGATACCAGCAACCTTACCAACAACAATATATTCAGCCTTCATGAAGATAGCCAGCAGCGTATTTGGATTGGCACCTATGGTGGCGGTTTATTGCGTTATAACCGCGAAAGCGATGACTTTACATCATTCACAGTGCAAAGCCACCAGCTCAGCAGCAATAACATTTATGCGATCACCAGCGATCGGAACGGCAACTTATGGTTGGGAAGCAATCAAGGTTTAAGTCTGTTTAACCCAGATAACTTGACCGTTGAGCATTTTAAGCACTCGGAACAACACAATAGTATATCAAACAACACCGTATTTAGCCTCGTTTACGATAACGTTGCTAATGCAATTTGGGCTGGTACTCGAGTTGGCTTAAATAAACTTACCCTCAACAACAATGAATTTAGCCATTATCAAGCCGATCAAACAAACCCAAATAGCTTAAGTCATAACATGGTTACCGCCCTTCATCTGCAAGATGACAATACACTGTGGGTGGGTACTTTTGGAGGCTTAAATAAACTGAATAAAACAACGGCAGAGATAACCCGAATCACCGAGCATGATGGCCTGCTAAACGATAATATTTTTGCCATTAAACAGGATGCCAAAGGTTACCTGTGGCTGGCAAGCAACCAAGGTTTAACACGTTATCAGCCCAGCTCTGAAAATATGCAGCATTTTTTACCCCGTGATGGCGTGCAACATAATTCATTTATTCTCGGCGCGGCTTATCAAGCGCAGAACGGTGAACTATTTTTTGGCGGGATCAACGGCTTTAATCAATTTGATCCGCTTAAGCTACAGCTGGCAGCTACAACTCCAGAGCCTGTGTTAACCGAATTACTAATTAACAATCAAGCTATAGCCACTGCCCCATACACTAAGCACGAGACTCAAGCCGCGAAATTAATTAGCTATATACAAACACTCTCCTTTAACAAAGGTGTCGGCGTGATCGGCTTTAAGTTCTCAGCATTACATAGCCCGTCGGCACCTCAACAATATCAATATGGATACAAACTCGCTGGTTTTGATAAGCAATTTCTATATACCAACGCACAACAACGACAATTAAACTACCCGCAACTGCCCGCAGGCGACTATCAGCTGCAACTAAAAGTAAAAGATCAGTATGGCCAATGGAGTAATGCTAAAGCTATGCTCGATTTCACGGTGGTGCCGCCGTGGTGGCAAAGTCGCCTTGCCTATGCCGGTTATGTTCTTCTCACTGGGGTTATTATTTGGCTTATTGCGGCCTCGCTATACCGCGCTAAGCTGGCCGAACAAACAAGTAAACAAGCCCGTGAGCTGAATCGCTTAAAAAGTCAATTTTTAGATAATATTAGCCATGAATTAAAAACGCCTCTGAGTTTAATACTTGCGCCACTTGAAAGCTTGCAGCTAAACCATAAAGATCAAGCTAGCCAAAAACAATTATCGATGATCAAACGCAATAGCCTACGTTTGCTGACCTTAATAAATCAACTATTACAGCTAAGCCAACGCCCCAGCTGCGCTATACATTACGTTTCGCCCTATCCTTTAGCACCATTTATAAAGCAGCTGGTTGCTGACTTCACGGTGCTGTTTGAACAAAAAGGTATTCACGTAACAATGACAGATCTCAGCCAAGGCTCTTGCTGCATAGCCCTTGAGCCAGAACATGCAACGTCAATTATTACCAACTTAGTTAGTAATGCCCTCAAATATACCCACTCAGGCGGTCAAGTTGAGATTAGCTTATCAGTGCATAATAACATGGCTCATATCGCGATTGTTGACACCGGTATTGGCATCGAAAAACACCAACAAGGCATTATTTTTGAACGCTTTACGCGTGTTGCAGCACAAAATCAAAACGGCAGTGGAATTGGCCTTGCTTTAGTTAAACAATTGCTAGAGCAATACGGCGGGCAGATTTCACTAACAAGTGAAGTAGGTAAAGGCAGTTGTTTTACTGTATCTCTGCCTTTGACTGAAGCAGAGCATGGCGCAACTTCGCTAGCAGCATCAGTAAATGAAGCAACCCGCCCCAGCAATTCGCAAAAGCTACTGATTGTTGAAGATAACGACGAAATGCGCGAACTACTGCTGACTTTGTTTGCTACTGAGTACCACTGCTTAAGTGCTATTAACGGTGAACAAGGCTTAGCCATCTGCCAAACAGAAATGCCAGATCTAGTGATCAGCGATGTGATGATGCCTTGCATGGACGGTTATCAATTACTTAATGCGCTACGCACAAATAACATTACCAGCCATATACCGGTGTTATTATTGTCAGCAAAAGCCGATACACAAAGCAGACTAAAAGGCCTTGATTTACTAGCAGATGATTTTTTAAGTAAACCATTTGAGCCGCAATTACTGCTCAGTAGAGTACAAGGGTTACTGAGTATTCGTGCAGTCCTTAATCGGCACTTAGCAAAGCAGCTTGCAGCTCATGCTCCGCCGCTGGTACTCGATCCGCAGCTTACACAAAGTAAAGATTACCAATTTACCGAACGCCTGAAAAACATCATCCGTGATAACTATCACAACGAAGCGTTTAGTATTGAAGAATTCGCTGCAGGATTATATTTAAGCCCACGTGCCTTACAACTGAAAATGAAAGCACTCTACAATTTAACTCCCAGTGATTATATTCGTAATACTCGTTTAGAGTATGCTGAAAAGTTACTTAGCGACAGCGATCTGAGCATAGGTTTAATTGCTGAAAAAGTCGGCTTTAGCTCACAAAGTTACTTTGCTCGCTGCTTTAAGGCAAAGCATAACGTTTCGCCCAAACAGTTTAGGGAAAATACCAACCTGAATGCAAAAACTTCGCCTGTGTGACCAAAGTGTTCGCCTCAGTACTATTTTTAACCTTATGATTTCTTTAAATTAACTTTAAAACAATTTGTAGAATAAAAACCTTCACTGTTTCTATTTGGCACATTAATTAAGGAAAATCATATGCTCACAACAACTAAAAAAGTACTGTTGGCAACCCTCGTTGCTAGCAGTCTTAGCGCTTGCCAAAGTACTTCAACCAAGGTCACTTCAAACCAAGATTCACCAAACATTAATGAAGTCGCCCAACAACAATATAATGGTCCAAAAGCGCGTATTGCCGTGGCACGCTTTACCGATAAATCGAATGACTCTCATTGGTGGCGAAAAGAAATAGGTGAAGGCATGGCCGACCAACTCACCACAGCTTTGGTAGGCACCAATCGCTTTATCGTACTTGAACGCCAAGCGTTAGATGCAGTGTTATCTGAGCAAGATCTAGCGGCTTCAGGTCGTGTTAGCGCAGCATCAGGGGCAGCTTACGGTGAAATTGAAGGAGCCGAAATAGTTGTGGTAGCAGCAGTAACTGAATTTGATGACGACAGCTCAGGTGCCAGTGTTGGTACTGGCGGTTTTATAGGTGATGTGTTTAGCTCAGTATCGGCAGGTTTTTCAGGCTCGCATATGGCGATTGATTTACGCCTTATCGATACTCGCACCTCACGTATTTTAGCAGCCACCAGCGTCGAAGGAGGCAGCAAAGATTTTGATTTTACCAGTGCGGCAACTAATTTTGGCGGTGCATTAGTCGGTGGTAATTTAAGTGGCTGGTCAAACACCCCTAAAGAAAAAGCGCTCCGCGAAGTGATAATCAAAGCTGTAGAGTTTTTACAAACTAAAGTCCCTGCCACTTACTATCGCTATAACAGTAATAATACCCTTGCACCTGGATACACAGCACCACCACCGCTTACGACCACGGCTGCCAAGTCAAAAGCCGTTGCTCCAGTAGCAAAAGTCGATGTTCCTACACATAGAATGCCGCATTATGAAAAGATGGATTTAGCCATGTCTCGCATGAATCTAGTCTGTTTAGGTTATTTAAAAAACCAACCCGATTATGAAGAATTTGAAACTGAAGATGTTAAGTACGATCGTCAAACAGTTATCGCACTGCGCGAATACCAACAAGAGAAACAATTAAAAGTGTCGGGACTTGCAGACGAAGCAACCAAAAAGTCACTCGATGAAAGTCAATGTATTGCTAAAACCAATAAGTCAGGGCTTGAGAGCTTAGGTAGTATGTTTAAAATTAACTAACCAAAGATCAAGTTATTTAGCAGCCAGTTTATTCCTGGCTGCTATACCATCTAAATACTTAGAACAGCTGTAACAGCTCGCCCTGATAAAAATCACAAAGTAACCAAATTTGTTGAAAAGGATGGGTAAGCGGTATCGTTATATTCTGTAACTCAGCGTCAAAATCCGCTTTATGCCAAATGGTGCTGGCGTTACGAATAAGCAGCCATGTTTGCTCTGATTGATAGTGCTTTTTTCCTTTTTGTTCTAATAACCGCTGCAGTGCACAGTGCAGCCGCTGCTCACTTGGTTGCATTGCCATATCAGCAAGATCTCGTTGCATGCTTATAGATAAAGGCCTGCCGAGTACTGCCATGGCTTCGGTTTCGCTGGCATATAAATGTGCTATTTCAATATCAAGCTTCTGTTCATTACGATAGCAACTGATATCTGGTTTACTCGGCTGATTATGCCAAATATGGCGCATTGGAATACCAAAGCGATGTTCATAGCAACGCAAGAACAACTTACCTGCATCATGCTCAAGTTGTAATTTTTCTTGCTCACTATGACGCGTCATTAAGTACCGCATATACATCAGCTAACAGGCTTGATGCACCAAATCTAAATGTTGACGGATTCAAATAACTTTCTCCCATAATATCAGTCGCTAGCTGTAAGTAATTACTTGCATCCATAACCGTTTTCACGCCACCTGCAGCTTTAAAACCGACTACACGCGGCGACTTTTTAATCGTACTTAACATCACTTCGGTTGCTTCAAGAGTGGCATTTGTAGCTACTTTGCCGGTGCTGGTTTTAACAAAGTCAGCACCACCGGCAATTGCTATTTCTGTCGCCAGTGTTATCAACTGCGCTGTTTTTAGTGCGCCGGATTCTATAATTACTTTTAATTGTACGTGTTCAGGACAACACTCTTTACTGGCACGCACATATTCTAGTGCTGTGGCTTCGTCCCCCGCGATTAAGGCTTGATACGGTAACACCAAATCAATTTCATCTGCGCCACGCTCTATTGCGATTAATGTTTCATTAATTACTTCACTTAGCTCACTGTTGCCTGAGGGAAAGTTAGTTACTGTGGCGACTTTTACATAACTAAGCTCGCGCTCAGCTAAAGCAAGCTTGGCGTCATCAACAAACTCACTATAAACACACACTGCAGCCGGAATACCTAGGTTGGGCTTAATACTAGCCACCAAGGCCTGTATTGTTGCCGCGCTATCATTACTATTTAAACTGGTTAAATCCATTAATTGCACGGCCAATGCCGCATCAGTTAGTTGCGTTGTCATAAATCCACCAAGTAAGTTCATGTATTAGCAATAGTACCAAATTTAACTATTCTCGCTATAGCTAATAACCAAACACTCTAAGCTCGATATATAGTCATTATAGTACTTGTAACTCGGCGCAATCCCCTGTTAACTAAGGCTTAAGCCAAATCGGACAACCCTATATAACTTTTAGTTATATTAACTGGGTTTTAATTATTTTTTACTTAGCTTACGCCACTATATTCTGAGTTTCTGAAAAGCATCTTTGCTGTAATTTTTTCCAAGGGTCTACACATGCAATATTTACCTATCTTTACCAAGCTCGACAATAAACCTGTATTGGTTGTTGGCGGTGGAGAGGTTGCGTTACGTAAGTGCCGTGCATTTTTGAAAGCTCGCGCTGATGTCACTTTAGTAGCACCTTGGTTTTGTGATGAATTAAAAGAGCATGCACAAAATAATGATGTCACTCTAATTGACGCTTTTTTTGACGAATCACACCTTGATGGCAAAATGCTGGTCATTGCCGCAACCGACAATGATGACGTAAATAACAGCGTATTTGAACTAGCAAATGCACGAAATGTATTCGTTAACGTGGTGGATGACCAACCTAAATGCACCTTTATTTTTCCTTCAATTGTTGATCGTGACCCGATCACTATTGCAATTTCAAGTGCTGGCACAGCGCCGGTATTAGCACGGCGCTTACGCGAGAAGTTAGAAACGCTTATTCCACAACACATCGGCCCGCTTGCAAGTTTAGTTGGCAGCTTTCGCGACAAAGTAAAACAGCGCTTCACGAGTTTTGCTGATCGTCGCCAATTTTGGGAAGGCGTATTTGATTCATCTGTCGTCAGCAAAGTACAAACGGGTGATACAGCTGCCGCAAGCGTACAGCTTGAACAATTACTCGATAGCAAACTGGATCCTGAAGGTGAAGTATACGTAATTGGCGCAGGTCCAGGAGATCCAGAGTTATTAACACTGAAAGCACTGCAACTAATGCAACAAGCTGATGTGGTGGTGTATGACTTTCTAGTCTCTGACGAAATTATGGAGCTAGTACGCCGCGATGCTGATTTAATTTGTGTGGGTAAACGCTTAGGCGATCACAGTGTCGTGCAAGAAGATACTAACCAAATGCTAGTTGACCTTGCCAAGCAAGGTAAAAAAGTGTGCCGCATTAAAGGTGGCGACCCGTTTATTTATGGCCGTGGTGGTGAAGAAGTTCAAGTACTGGCAGCCAATAACGTAAATTACCAAATCGTCCCTGGCATAACTGCTGCCGCAGGTTGTAGCGCTTATGCGGGTATTCCGCTAACGCACCGTGACCATGCACAAGCCATACAGTTTGTAACTGGTCACTGTAAAAAAGACGGTCAAGAACTAGATTGGCAATCACTGGCAAAACCAAACCAAACTCTGGCTATTTATATGGGTGTAATTAAGTCTCCCCATATTCAAGCACAATTATTAAAACATGGTCGCGGTGCAGATACACCCGTGGCAATTATTGAAAACGGTACTCGCAAAAATCAACGCGTTGTAACCGGTAAATTAGGTGAGCTGGCCGATTTAATCGAGCGTCACAGCATTATTTCACCGGCATTATTAATTATTGGTGAAGTTGCTTCATTACATGAAGAACTTCATTGGTTTGGCACAAAAGCCCAAACTAGTAGCTTTGCACAACCGCTTACAGACGTGGCATAGCTTTAAACTATTTAGATTTTAACTTTTAATCATTTTAGTAGGACGACTAACAATGGCTTTAACTCACCTTCAGCAATTAGAAGCTGAAAGTATCAAAATCATGCGCGAAGTTGCTGCTGAGTTTGAGAACCCAGTTATGCTTTACTCAATCGGTAAAGATTCATCGGTACTTTTACATTTAGCGCGTAAAGCGTTTTACCCAGGTAAAATTCCGTTTCCACTGCTTCACGTTGATACCAACTGGAAGTTTAAAGAAATGATCGAATTTCGTGATCGCTTAGCAAAAGAGTACGGTTTTGACTTACTCGTCCACAAAAATCCTGAAGGCTTAGCGATTGATATCAGCCCATTTACTCATGGCTCTGGTAAGCATACCGATATCATGAAAACCCAAGGCTTAAAACAGGCGCTTGATAAATATGGCTTTGATGCCGCGTTTGGTGGTGCACGCCGCGACGAAGAAAAATCTCGCGCTAAAGAGCGTGTTTATTCATTCCGTGATAAACACCACAGATGGGATCCAAAAAACCAACGTCCAGAGCTTTGGAATACCTATAACAGTCAAGTTAACCCTGGCGAAAGCATCCGTGTATTCCCACTTTCTAACTGGACTGAACTTGATATTTGGCAATATATCTATCAAGAAAACATCGATATGGTTCCGCTTTACTTAGCCAAAGAGCGCCCTGTTGTAGAGCGTGATGGTACTTTGATCATGGTTGATGATGAGCGTATGCCGCTTAAAGAAGGCGAAGTACCCATGATGAAATCTGTTCGTTTTCGTACTTTAGGTTGTTACCCACTTACCGGTGCAGTGGAATCAACAGCCAGTACACTGACTGAGATTATCGAAGAAATGCTGCTATCTACGTCATCTGAACGTGAAGGTCGGGTAATTGACCACGATTCAGCAGGTTCAATGGAGAAGAAAAAACGTGAGGGCTATTTCTAATGTCTATTAATACTAGCGATACAATTAACGAAGTAAAAGCAATTGGCATCGACGCCTATCTTGCTCGCCAACAAGACAAAAGCCTATTGCGTATGCTGACCTGTGGTAGTGTGGATGACGGTAAATCAACCCTAATTGGCCGCCTACTGCACGACAGCCACCAAATTTATGAAGATCAGTTAGCAGCACTGCATAAAGATAACGAAAAAGTCGGTAATGCCGGTGAAGAGCTCGATTTAGCACTACTGGTTGACGGCTTACAAGCTGAGCGTGAGCAAGGCATAACTATTGATGTAGCGTACCGTTATTTTTCAACGGCTAAACGTAAATTCATTATTGCTGATACTCCAGGGCATGAGCAATACACCCGCAACATGGTAACCGGTGCATCAACCAGTGATGTAGCGATTATTCTTGTTGATGCGCGCTACGGTGTGCAAGTACAAACTAAGCGTCACAGCTTTATCTGTGATTCATTGGGTATTAAACAGTTTGTTGTTGCCGTGAATAAAATGGATATTGTTGATTTTGACGAAACCGTTTATGAGCGCATTAAAGCCGATTATTTAAAATTTGCCGAGCAACTTAACGTATCTAACATCAAGTTTGTGCCTATGTCGGCGCTTAAAGGCGATAACGTAGTAACACGCTCAGAGCACACACCATATTACACAGATAAACCACTGCTTGAGTTATTAGAAGACTCACCAGCAGCTGAAACAGACACTGGCTTTGAAGCGCGTTTCCCTGTGCAGTATGTAGTACGCCCTAACCTAAACTTCCGTGGTTTCCAAGGTACTTTGACCTCAGGAAAATTACGCGTTGGTGATGCTATTAAAGTATTGCCATCAGGTAAAACCTCAAGCATTAAAGAGATTGTCACCTTTGACGGCAACTTAGACACAGCCGAAGCTGGTCAAGCAATTACTTTAACGCTTAACACTGAAATTGATATTAGCCGAGGGGACGTGATCGTTCCTGCTGATTCAACAGCGACTGTAACTAACCAAGTACAAGCAAAGCTTGTGTGGATGCACGAAGCGCCGCTGGTACTGGGTAAAAGCTATAACTTTAAGCTAGGCAGTAAAAATACTTCGGCTATCGTGAAAAAGATTGATCACACCATTGATGTGAACACCCTTGAACACGGTAGCGCAAACAGCCTGCAGTTAAACGAAATCGCGATTGTTACCCTAGAATTGACCGAAACCATTTTGGCCGATGCTTATCACAACAATCACGAAACCGGTGCGTTTATTTTAATCGATCGTTTATCTAACTTAACTGTTGCGGCGGGTATGATTGAAAACGTGCTTGCTAAGCAACAACAAACGGGTAACTTTAGTGAGTTTGAAGTTGAATTTAATGCGTTAGTACGCAAGCACTTCCCACATTGGCAAGCGCTTGATATATCAAAGCTTAAATAACCAACTTTGCCTGTTAAGGACATATAAAGCATGTATCAACAGCTAGTATTAACAGGCATTATGCTAACTTTAGTCGGGTGCCTGTTTGGCACGCGGCTAAAGCCAGCATGGCTTTTTGTTGGCGCCATTGGCACCGCATATCTAGGCGGGTTAATCGACCTTGAAGATATGCTGATCAACTACGCCAATCCATCACTGATCACCTTAGTGTTATTAGTACTGGTTTCGATTGCGGTTGAAAAAACTACACTCGTACAAAAGCTTGCCCAGTCATTATCAAAAGGAAGTTTAACCAGCTCAGTCACTAAGCTCGGACTTTCTACAGCGTTTTTATCCTCATTTACCAATAATACAGCGGTTGTCGCATCGCTCATTACTGCCATAAAAGACAATCCAAACCATTCACCTTCAAAGCTACTATTACCGCTGTCGTATACTGCTATTTTAGGTGGCACAATTACCTTAATTGGTACTTCAACAAATTTAATCGTCAATGGTTTTGCCGTTGATGCAGGCATGGCACCGCTAGGCTTTTTCGACTTTACCATAGTCGGGTTAGGCGCATTAAGTGTGGGCCTGATCACTATTTTAGTGATGCTAAAATATTTGCCAGACAACGGCAAAAACGATCAAGAAGTGGTGCCTTTTTATCTCGAAGGTAAAATAGAAGAAGGCTCAAAACTAATTGGTAAAAGCGTAGAAGAAAATGGCCTGCGCGAACTTAAAGACTTATTCCTAGCGGAAATTATTCGCGGCGATAAACGCATTTGTGCAGTGACCCCGCAACAAGTGATTAAAGCGGGCGATGTATTGCTGTTTGTCGGTGACATCAAATCAGTGCCACTGCTAACGCGCTTTGACGGGCTAAAAATAGTTCACGATAAACATCAAAAAGATGTTGAGCACCTCGTTGAAGTTGTTGTCAGCCAATCATCTAAATTTATAGGAAAAACAGTTAAAGAAGCGCGTTTTCGTGAACAGTTTCATGCCGCTGTTATCGCTATTCGTCGCGGCCATGACCGCTTACAAGGTGGCCTTGGTAAAGTGCAGCTGCAAGCGGGAGACTCACTGATCCTCGCACCAGGTAAAGACTTTTATAGTCTGCCTAATTTAAAACGCGAATTTGTGTATATTTCCGGGCTTGATTTACAAACTCACTTAGCGCCCAAGCAATCTAACTTAGTATTAGCGAGCTTTGCAACGGTACTTGGGCTGAGTATTATTGGCTATGTACCACTGGTAAAAGGCTTATTAGTATTGCTGATTGGCTTAATGCTCACGGGAACGATAAAGCTGAGCGAAGTAAAACGCCGTTTTCCTATTGAATTACTTGCTGTAGTTGGTAGCGCCATTGGCCTTGCTAAACTGATGATAGGCACCGGCCTAGCTGGACAAATATCTGCAGCATTGTTTTATGTACTCGGTGATTTTGGCCCCTATGGCGCGTTTATCGCGATTTTTGTAATGACAGTAATGTTCACCGAACTTATCACCAATAACGCCGCAGCGGCACTATCATTCCCTGTCGCTTATGCATTAGCAATGGGCTTTAATGTTGACCCGCTGCCGTTTATTATGGCGGTCGCCTTTGGTGCATCTGCAAGCTTTATATCACCATTTGGTTATCAAACTAACCTGATGGTTTATAGCGCCGGCAATTATCGTTTAAAAGACTATGTATTAATGGGTTTACCGCTTTCTATTATTTATTCAATAACGGTATTAACCCTGATCCCGCTGGTATTTCCATTTTAAGCCAGCGCTTACTCATAAGAGAGTTTTATAATGGATGAGAACATTGTTTGGCATAACTATGCCATTACTAAAGCACAACGTAGCGAACACAAAAGCCATAAACCGGCTATTTTATGGTTCACTGGTTTTTCCGGCTCAGGTAAAAGCACCGTAGCAAACGCCCTTGAAAGCGCACTCAATCAACAAGGTATTCACACCTACCTGCTAGATGGCGACAATGTACGCCACGGCTTGTGTAAAGATTTAGGCTTTAGCGACGAAGACCGTATCGAAAATATTCGCCGCGTTGGTGAAACCGCTAAACTAATGGTCGATGCTGGATTATTGGTACTCACCGCATTTATTTCCCCATTTCGCGCTGAACGCGATATGGTAAGAAACTTAGTCGATGACGGTGAATTTATCGAAGTGTTTTTAGACACACCTCTGGACGTATGCGAGAGCCGCGATCCAAAAGGCTTATACAAAAAAGCCCGCGCAGGTGAAATAAAACACTTCACAGGTATAGATTCAGACTACCAAATACCCCATTCACCGGAAATAATCTTAGATACCAGTAAAAACACCCTAGACCAATCGGTGCAAGAGCTGATAGCGTATCTAAAACAACAGCAAATTATTAAAGGTTAAGTCATGAACCAAACGGAACTGCTCGAAGAAATACTGATCCTTGCCCGCCAAGCTGGCAGCGCTATTATGGGGATTTATGAAAAGGATTTTAACGTTGAGTACAAAGCTGATGAAAGCCCTGTAACCGACGCCGATCTTGCAGCTCACAAAGTGATTGCCAATGGCCTAGCCCACTTAACCCCAGAGATCCCAGTATTAAGTGAAGAAAGTGCCGATATCAGCTGGGATATCCGTCAAACGTGGACCCGCTATTGGCTGGTTGACCCAATCGACGGCACTAAAGAGTTTATTAAAAAGAACGGTGAGTTTACCGTTAACATCGCCTTGATTGAAAACGGCAAGCCTATCTTAGCGGTAGTAGATGCGCCTGCGCTAGGCGTGTCTTATCTGGCAGCAGAGGCAATCGGCGCATTTAAGGACCGCGGTGATGAGCGCATTGAGCTTAAAGTCACCACCAAAGCAAACAAAGGCCTTATCCGCGTAGTCGGCAGCCGCTCGCATCCATCACCGGATTTAGCAGAGTTTGTAAAACGCTTTGACGAGGTTGAAATGGTCTCAAAAGGCAGTTCACTAAAACTGTGCTTAGTCGCCGAAGGCAGCGCCGATATTTACCCACGCCTAGGCCCAACCTGTGAATGGGATACCGGTGCCGGCCATGCTATAGCCGAAATCGCCGGCGCAAAAGTCACTAAGCTTGATGGCAGCCCGCTTGTTTACAATACTAAGGATGAATATTTAAATCCGTATTTTGTAGTTTCAGCACTGGAAGAATAAACCAAGCTATAAGCCGTAAGTTTTAAGTGGTAAGTTTAAGGCCGACTCTTCACTCGTAGGAGTTGGCTTCAGCCACGAAAAATCCTGCTCTGCATTCTATTTGAAAAAACAATTTCACCACAGAGAACACCGAGGCGCTTCGCTACATAGAGGCTGAATCATAAGCTGTAGAGCTTTAAACGGTAAGTTTAAGCCCGACTCTTCACTCGTAGGAGTTGGCTTCAGCCACGAAAAACCTCGCTCGGTTTTTAATTTAAAGACAATTTCACCACAGAGCTCACCGAGGCGCTTCGCGCTACACAGAGGTTGTTTGTTTTTGTAGGTCGGGGTTTACCCCGTCACATTTTTCAGGCTAAAGCCAGAACCACAAAAGATTCCAAGCCATAAGCTTAAAGTGGTCCGTCATAAATACGACGCTTGTACTCGTTAATATAGAAAATTACGTACCAATTGGTTAAATGCATTCTCTTTATGAAGTAGTTTTTTGATACTTTCATTTAGTTTAGGAGCATTTGAAATACTTCTAAAATCAGCTTCATCAAACGAATTAACAAAATTCATTACATTTGTAATGTTACTCTCACCTAACAACCTAGGTAGTTTCAAACCGTCCAGTTGAAATGTATCCAACTCACTTCCCTGCTGTAAATATGATTTGAACAGGCCATAAGTAAATGTAGCTTCTACGCCACCTTCCTTTTTGATACCTCTTCGCAAGATACTATACAATTCAGATTCAAAGCCCATAGAACTCATTAATTCACGTAAAAAATTATTATACACAGATTCATTTTTACTCCATAACTGTTCAAATAGCGGATATAACCATTCAACAGTCATATTAAAAGCTATTATTTTAATAAGTGTCTCATTGATATCCCCCATAACTAAATATTCTGATTGCTTGCCTCTCTCCTGAGCAGTTAAATCAAAACCTATTGACTTTTGGTATTTATTTAAGTCATCAATACTAAACATCTCTTTGACACACATGAATCTTTCAAAACTGCATTGTTGGGTGGTGTTATAACTTAATATTTTAGTAACTATAGGTAGTAAATTATTAAAATCAGATTTCTTAATTTCAAAAAAAGAACGTATATCTTGTATTATTTCTTGGTCACTACATATATCTTTAGGAAGTGTTTCCAATACAAGCCTATCTAAATAACAAACATCTTCATATTTACGTACAACATATTGAAGGTAATTATTACTACCACTAAAAATTAGTTTTCTATGCTGCATTTCTATTTTTTCTAAAGTTTTTTTATCAGTTATTTTACCTTTTGATTTAAAAGCCTCAATCACATCTTTCTTCTCAGAAGAAGTGTCATACTCTAAGCTAAACATTACGTTGTAATATTCAAACATAAAGTTATCTTTATTAGTGTTGTCGTATTCACTAATTTTTTCGATGAATTCTGTAAGATCGAATCCTTGATAATATGGCGGATAGCTTTTATTTTGAAGGAGTTTATTAAATTTCTGTGGCGAGATTTCTTTTATAGTAATGCCCATTAATAGTGAGATAAAATTAACCTCCCCCATCAACCCAGTAGGTTGCCATATTTGAGATACTCTTCTTAGAATTTTTTTCAACTCTCTTAATGAAGTTATTTTCTTATCGACTAAAGCTACTGAATTATAAAAAGGTAGGTTACTCAATTCTTGTAAACGCCAGCTAGCAATAAGTGTAGAATCAATGAACTTGCTATCCTCTAAGATATAAAAATGCTTATTGTTTTTAGGTTGATGAGAATTAACAGCGACATCTAAAGAACTGATTATAAAATTAACTAAAATTGTTTTAGTATCAGATGATAAAATATCCTCCCTATAATCCGTTGCTTTTGATATCACTTCGGCAGCAATATCATTTTCATTACCCATCGCGATTATAAAGTTGATACGACTTAAATCTTTATTCTTCAGTCTATCCAATAATGCTGCGATATCATTTAGGCGTTTTTCATTTTCATCGCCGGTGCCGCGATCGACATCTTGTAAAGTGATCAGTAATTTGTGGTTGGTTACTTCAAGGACATCATTAAGTTTTTGAAAGCTTTGCTCGATATCAACAGGGCCTGCGAGTAACGTTGAAGCAAATTGAAAAAAGCTGCCGCCTGATTTTAGGGCTTCGGTATAATGTTTCGGTAACGCACGAAAGGCGCACATATCAATGTGCTGGCTGATATCATCAATAATATTGCTAAGTATCACATGCGCGACACTGCCACTGGCTGCGCCCCACGTTGATATATCGCTATAGATCCAATTAATCTTATTTTGTTGTTCTACTTTTAGCTTTTCTTCATCTGATAATCCAGCTTCTATTTTTTTAGGCTTTTTGAGCTCGTTTGCTATTGCTGCAACAATGCTGCTTTTTCCGCATCCAAATGGCCCACACAGTGCGATATGTTGCGCTCCCTTTCTCTCATACCCTTCTTTATCGCCACCTGTTAATAGTCGCTCAGTGATGCGCTGTGCATAAACCTGTAAGTCCGGTTCTAGTTCCGTGGTGCTTTGAACAGGTAAATCGTCTTTAAACCATTTCTGGAAATGTTCTAAACTCTCAAACTTAAACTCTACTTTTTGTTTTGATTCAACTATCAATTCTTTGTTAGACACTCTTAGTTGCTCTGATAACAAATAAATAGACATGCCTAAGTAAGCCACTGCTATAAAGAAAAATACCCAAAATGCATGTTCTATCTCAACTAAGTTTATTGCTGAAAATAAATAAAATACTGATACCGCACACAGCACAATCGAAAATATGGGATTTTTAGTATATAGCTGAGTTTGATAGATAATAGTCGCTGCAACAGCTAAAAAACTCAGTGACAGAAACTTAAAACTTACAAAGGCGTTAGCTGTCAGTTGTTCTTCTATTTCATTGTTAGTTCCATACACATAAACAACAATGAAAAGTAAGCCAAATAATACACTTATCGTCACTGGCGGATATCGCCAGTTAAACCCAATACTGCGTTTGGCGTGGGAGATATAAAACTTATCAAGCATTAGCTTGATGCCAATGCCGGAAAGAAAAGCAAAACTATAGTGCAGTACAGAATTGGCGTATAAAATACTGCCCCAGCTTGCATAGGCTTGCCGTACAAAACTGACGTTACTTAAAAATACTGTAATTGCGGCCGCTGTAATTGCGCACAATAACAGTGATAACCAACGCTGGGCTGGAATAGGAAGAGACTGCGACAATTTAATATCCTTATAAGGAATCTAGTTTGCATTTCAAATAACTCAATCAGTGTATACCCTGTTGAATAAAAATAGAAACTCAGTATTTTTTATATATTGGTTACAATTTTCAGGTACAGTTTTTAGACAGTTTTTGCTAGGCTTTATATTTACGGAATTCAATAACAAGGAGTAATTAATGAGATGTCCTGAAATTGACGATTTGGAGTTTTCTGAGCGTGGCAAGCTAGCTGTAAAAGAAATAAGGCGAATAAAAGAAATTAATCAGTGGCTCAGCAACAATTACAGTTGGTACTTTTGCTAACATTTTTGCGGGTAATGGCATCATTAAAAGTCACTATAACCTCACTCAAACTGATTTTGATGCTTTTTCTACTGCACTAAAAAGCTCCCCAAGCATAGCTCGAAAAACCATAGAAACGATATCTGGTCTTCAAGCAATTAAAGCTAAAACATCTAAAGAAAGGCAGTTCTGGAAGGCTGTTTATAACGGTTGCGAGGCTGCAAAATGAATAATTTTATTGTTTTCGCTCTTGCTTTATTCAGTTCCTTTTTAACATATGCAAATATAGCCGAAAATAACCTCACTAGTTATTTAACGGTTGAATACCATAATTCAATAAAAGCATATGACACTAAACTTGAAAAATGTCAGCAAACAGCAATAGTTATAACTCCAGATGACGTTAAACATATTTCAGATGACTGGAATGTGCTTAGTAGTGTTTTATCTTATCATTATGCAAAGACGCAAGATTTATGCACACATGATGAGTTGCAGCGTTTCACATTGCTTTCAGCAAAATTGCAGGCCTTAAAAGATAGCGATAAAACCATGCTTGATAAGTACAACCAATTAATTATGGCAATCCCTTTAACTTTTGAGCGAACTAAAGCTGATTACTTTATTTTGCCTGAAGATATACGTGAACAATTTTCTAGCTTAGAAAAATTAAATAAGCCATTTAATTTAATGAAGACAATGGAAAACTTCGAGTAGCCAAGCCTTGATAAAATGAGCAAATAATTACATTGCTCATCGTAGGCTGAGTTGAGTATTACAACATTCAGCCTATTTGAACCAAAGAAAGCAGTAAAGCTTTAAGCGATAAGCTTGAACCATTCGATTGCTAAGTTATTTTATCAGCTCGTGCTACTTTTTCTGCATAAAAATAAGTTGATTGCATATCCAAAGGCTTACTCAATAGCCCGGTTTCTATATTGTTCAATACAGCTAGGTTTTTCTTTGCAGGTCCATAGTCTGGATCAAGTGCTAACGCTTGCTCAAAGTAATCTCGCGCTTGCATATAATCCTGTAACATTAAATAACAAATCCCCAAGTTCCCTTTAGCCTGCACATGCTTAGGCTGATTTGATGCAATCACTTTAAACAAGGGAATAGCTTTTTCATACTGCTCTGTTTGGAGAAATTCAAAGCCCCTATCGAAACGTTCTGAATCTTCAAGGTACTGTTCAATAGTAAAACCTGTCGGCAAGCCTTTTTCAACTAACTCAATAATTTCTTTAGACGCAGTAATAACGTCAGTCTCTTCTGGTGATGCATACTTCAATGCTGCAACATGGTGCTTAATAGATAAATCAACCTTTCCAGTTTTTTGATAACTAATCGCCAGGTTATAGTGAGCTAAAGCATATTCACCATTAACTGCTATGGATTTCAGCAAGTTTTGTATAGCTAAGTTATAATCACCTTTGAGTACAGCCATTATACCGACCCCATAATAGGTCAAGTAATGACGTGGGTACTTTTTAGCTGCTTTTTTCAGCAAGTACTTACCCTGTTTCGCATCGCCATTCTGCAAAAAATAAAATGCATCCTCTAAGATATCTTCGAGGTATAAGGTTGCTTTATCGACCATTTGATCTCCATTATTATTACTTTGGTTAAATAGAAGACCTAACCGTTGCAAGCCATCAATTTTAAGTTGTATTTAAAAATACTTCAACTGATGGATAAGCTCCTCAAAGAGCTTTAAGCTCGAAAAAGGCCACAGTATTGTATTAAAGATAATCACACCACAGCACGCCGAGGCGTTTTGCGCTGTACAGAGATTTGCTCTTCGTGTTCTTTTGTAGGTCGGGATTTATCCCGTCTCGTAAGCTCTACTGCGAGTAGGTAGTGGCTTTAGCCATTAATGAACTAAAAATCATTATCTCATATGTTCGCGACTGAAGTCGCTCCTACAGGTTTGGTATTGGTATTTTTATAAACCGGGATTTTTCCGTCATATTGTCAGGCAAAAACCTGACCTACCGCTGGGACAATAAACTATGAGCGCTAGCTTATAAACCTAAATTAACACCTGTAACATCAACAAAGCTCCTCAATATCAGCTATTGTGTTTTAACATTCTCAGTTTAATTGATTATAAAAAAGACCTAATGACGACTATTGAAAGTGCGATTGATTCAGCCTACCAAGCGCAAATTAAAAATCTCTATAATGCACTAAGCCAAGCTGTACTTGCAGCGAATGGCGATGCAGATGCGATTAGCGCTGCTGAAACAAGTTTCAAAAAAGGCCTAGCCTTTGCCGCTGATATTAGAGCCCGTGCCCTAGCTGCAATAGCATAAACTAAAAAGCCCTGTAAGTTTGTCACCTACAGGGCTTTTATTTAATCTAACTAAAGTCTCTAAAGCTACTTGCTAAGCAACAAAGCCATAAATCAAAGCAGCTACCGCTAATAAGCCTACCGCTAACACGAACAAGGTGCTAAAACGGCCACGGTATTTTTGTAATGCTGGAACTTTATAAACAGCAATCATTGGCATGATGAATAATATCATCGCAATAATCGGCCCTGATAGTTGATCCATCATATCTAAGATACTTGGGTTTTTAACAGCACAAAACCAAATAGCAAAGAACATGATAGCAACACCAATTTTGTCAGCGTTTTTCAGCGACAAACTTGTTTGTTTAGTAACAAGCCCATTAAAGCTTTCTCTTGCTCCTAAAAAATGACCTAAGAAAGATGAAGTGATAGCAATAAACGCGACTAGCGGGCCAAAGGTGGCAATAAATGAGTTGTCAGTAACATTAGCTAAGTATGATAACACGGATACATTTTGTGCTTTTGCTTGCAACATTTGCTCTGGTGTTAATGAAAGTACACACGAAAATACAAACAATAGAACGAACACTATCAGTAATAAACTGGTGCGCTTTAGAATCGCCTCGGACTTAGCTGTCGCTTGTTTACCATAATGACCTCGCTGTACGTTTACAAAGCTTGAGATCGCCGCTGCGTGGCTAAATGAGAACACTATAATAGGAATTGACAGCCATAACGTTTTACTAAAGCCTGCAAACTCAGGAAAGGCCATATTGGGTACTTGCCAGCTCGGAATTAAATACAACGATAAAAACAATAAAATACCGACTAACGGATACACTAAAATAGCAAAAGCACGCAACATTAGCCTTTCACCACCGAGCATCAAGCTGATCATACTGGCAACTAAAACTCCTGAAAGCAATACTCTAGAAGGTGCTTCCATACCTAATTGGTTTACTATAAAACTATCAACAGTATTGGTTAGGCCAACACCATAGATCAGTAAAATTGGAAATATTGATAAAAAATACAATAATGAAATTAATCTACCAGCATTCACACCAAAATGCTCTTCAACCACATCGGTAAAATCAGCATCTTTGTTCTTTGATGACAATACAAAACGCGCTAAACCACGGTGGGCTAAGAAAGTCATTGGAAACGCTAAACACGCTAAAATGATCAGCGGCCAAAAGCCACCAATACCAATATTAATTGGCAAAAACAAAATACCGGCACCGACGGCAGTACCAAAAAGACTCAACACCCATTGGGTATCATGAAAGTTCCATTTCGGTTTACTTGTTGTCACTGCGTCAAACTGCGCAGCATCAGTGGAAGAGTTCATGCACTTCACCTATTAGTATAATAATTTGGCAAGAGCATATAGAAATCAACACATTATTTCAGTTTTTGGCGACATAATTAACTAAATATTACAGCCTATTTTGTAATTACTGAGTTACTTACTGTCATGAATTTGAAACAGTCATAAAATCAAAATTCTTTAGCTGATAGAGGAAATAAATTTGCGAGTTTCGAGTTTCGAGTTTCGAGTTTCGAGTTTCGAGTTTCGAGTTTCGAGTTTTACAAAAGTAAACTTTTCGCGCCCTATGTCAAACGT
>NZ_VXCS01000035.1:0-39312 GCF_052850545.1 Pseudoalteromonas sp. 1181_04 | reverse complement strand
CTCTCGCTAACTTTACTCTCGCTAACTTTTATAACCCCAAAAACAAAAAACCCAGCAGAAGCTGGGTTTTTGAAATTCTTGATAACGTAAATATTAACGTTTTGAGAACTGTGGACGCTTACGCGCTTTCTTAAGACCCACTTTCTTACGCTCAACTTTACGTGCATCACGAGTAACGAAACCTGCTTTACGAAGTTGTGGACGTAGTGACTCGTCAAACTCCATAAGTGCACGAGTGATACCGTGACGGATAGCACCAGCTTGACCAGTAGTACCACCACCAGCAACGGTGATGTAAAGATCAAACTTTTCAGTCATATCAACAAGCCCTAAAGCTTGACGAACAACCATGCGTGCTGTTTCGCGACCAAAATACTCTTCTAAAGAGCGATTGTTGATTACGATGTTACCAGTGCCTGGGCGTAAGAATACGCGAGCACTTGAACTTTTACGACGACCTGTACCGTAGTATTGATTTGCCATGTTAGTGCTCCTTAAATGTCTAGAACCTGAGGCTGTTGTGCAGCATGGTTGTGCTCAGTACCTGCGTAAACTTTAAGTTTACGGTACATTGCGCGGCCTAAAGGACCACGTGGCAACATGCCCTTAACAGCCTTCTCGATGATCATTTCAGGCTTTGCAGCTTGAAGTTTATCAAAAGTAGTAGACTTAAGACCACCTGGGAAACCAGAGTGAGCATAGTACACTTTATCTTTGAACTTGTTACCAGTTACAGTAACTTTCTCCGCGTTGATAACGATGATGTAATCACCAGTATCTACGTGTGGAGTGTACTCAGCTTTGTGCTTACCGCGTAGGCGATGAGCGATTTCAGTAGCGATGCGACCTAAAGTTTTACCTTCAGCGTCAACTACGTACCAGTCACGTTTTACTGTTTCTGGTTTAGCAACAAACGTTTTCATTTATAAAAATCCAATGTTTTTCAATTAAAACCACAGGTAATTATTATTAATTACCGCTCTAAATGTTTGCTCCAACCCCTTCGAGTTTAAGACTTTTGCGCCATTCAAAAGAGGCTAATCTAATGAAGGCAATAGAACGCAACGTGGCAGACGCGGGAGTATACCAGCACTTTTACCACATTGCTACTCGACGGTTGTTTTTTCCACAAGAAAATTGTTCGATAAGCGATAAAATTAAAAACTGTACTTGTGTTAAGTTAAGTACAGTTTTGATTTGTGTCTAACTTACGACTTATAACTTACAGCTACATTAAACCAAATGCTCTCTTGCTAAGTATTCTAACGACTGCATTTCTTGCAATCGACTAATACAACGTCTGAACTCAAAGTTAAGATTGCCTTGCGTGTAGAGTTCCGTAATCGGTTTTTCAGCAGAAATAATAAGTGTGACGTGGCGTTCGTAAAACTCATCGACTAACGCAATAAAGCGTCTGGCGGCATCATCGTTATTTTGGCCAAGCTGTTTTACGTTCGATAAAATAACAGTGTTATATAAACGGCTTATTTCCATATAATCGACTTGGCTACGTGCGGTTTCACACAACTGAGAGAAATCAAACATCACAATACAATCAGCGACCTTACGGGTTTTGATCATTCGCCCTTCAATTTCGATGGGGTGATCGAGTTTACCAGGCTCTGGAGATAACTTATCAAAATACTCAAACAGATTTTTATCGGCTTGTTCATCTAATGGGCTATGAAATATCTCTGCTTGCTCTAAAGTACGCAATCGGTAATCAATGCCAGAATCCACATTCACAATCTCAGTGTTTGCATTAACAAGTGCAATTGCAGGTAAAAAGCGAGCACGCTGCAAACCATTTCGATATAACTCATCAGGTATAATGTTAGACGTTGCCACTAACACAATGCCGCGCGCAAATAAGGCTTCCATTAAAGCACCAAGCAGCATGGCATCAGTAATGTCTTGCACAAAAAATTCATCAAAGCAGATAATGTCGGTTTCAGCTTTAAAAATATCAGCCACAACTTCTAAGGGATTAGCCGTTTTGTCTAATTTTTTTAGCTCTTCGTGAACACGGTGCATAAAACGATGAAAATGCACGCGCATCTTGCGTGTTCCCGGCAGCGCCTCATAGAAGGTATCTACCAAATAGGTTTTACCACGCCCTACTCCCCCCCAAAAATACAAACCTTTTATAGGCGCCGTGCTATTTTTATTAAATAGTTTAGAGAACCAGCCTTTAGCTGCGGGCTTTTGTGCTGTTAAGTCATCGAAAAGCCTTTGTAGATGACGTACTGCATTTTCTTGTGCAGCATCGTAAACAAAGTCTTCACGCTGTAAATCTTGTTGGTACTTTTGCCAAGGAGTCATAGATAGTTACAATAAAACACGGTTTAATTTACGCAATATGTTAACACGCATCGTAACTCGGGGTATATTAGCAGCAACAGGATTTATTCTTGAGTACGCAATCTAGGCGTTATTTTATTTTTATGTATTAATTCCCAAAGGGGTAGAATCATGGGTACAGTTACTTGGATCGGCATTATTGTTATTGTGGCAGTAGCTGCATTTTTCCTTGGCGCCTTCGTCACTAAAAAGCAATTTAAGCAAGATGAATTAGAGCAACAAGCAGAACAAGCTAAAAATGCATTAGAGCAATACCGTCAAGATGTTGCAGATCATTTAGCAAGCACCGGTAGACTCGTCAACAAAATGAAAGACAACTACGACCAATTGTTAAATCATGTTGATGAAACTAACAAGCTGCTATTAGCTGATAAAAAACAGCATCCTAACGAACCATTCTTTTCTAAAGAAACGACAGAGCAGCTACAACGCTCACTAAAAGAACGCCAAAGTGACCGTTCATCGGCACATGCTCAACCGGCTGATTATGTATCAGGTGAATCAGGCTTATTCGCTGGCGAACCAAAAGTAGCCGAGCCTGACAAAGTTTAATTAAGGTTTCAGAAATTTCTAAAGCTTCTTGATGAACTTTTTTTTGACCCCATAGTCTGTTTATAAAGCAGCTTATGTTTTACATGCATTTCAAAACATTCCAAAAGAGCGAACCTACTTTAAAATGTTTTGAACTAAATTGATAAAAGGCTGCTTATGCAGCCTTTTTTGTTTGTGCTTTTTCCTGTGATGTGGAGTAAACCCTGACTATGAAAATGAAATTATCGTTAATCAGTGCAGCAATGTTATCTGCCAGTTTATTATTAACCCCTGCAGTATCAATGGCTAAGATGCCTATCGCAGTCAATGGTCAACAATTACCGACGTTAGCGCCGATGCTAGAACAAATAACACCAGGCGTTGTTAGTATCCAAGTCTCCGGTTCAAAGGAAGTCCGTCGTCGCGCTGATCCGCTTGATTTCTTTTTTGGCAATCCGCAACCGCGAAGCCAAAAGCGTGAATTTAGTGGTTTAGGCTCAGGCGTTATTATTGACGCCAAAGAAGGCTATGTCGTTACCAATAACCACGTAGTTCAAGATGCTGAAAAAATGTTGGTTACTCTTGAAGATGGTCGTGAATACGAAGCAACTAAAATCGGTAGTGATAAAGAATCAGACATCGCGTTATTAAAAATTGATGCCGAGGATTTAGTCGCCGTTAAACTGGCAAACTCAGATCAACTACGAGTGGGTGATTTTGCAGTAGCAATTGGTAACCCATTTGGTTTAAGTCATACCGTTACCTCAGGGATTGTTAGTGCAATGGGGCGCAGTGGTTTAAATATTGAAGGTTATGAAGATTTTATTCAAACCGATGCTGCTATTAACCAAGGTAACTCAGGTGGTGCGCTAGTTAACTTAAACGGTGAGCTAATTGGTATTAACACGGCCATTTTAGGTGCATCGGGTGGCAATGTTGGTATCGGCTTTGCAATCCCATCCAATATGATGAAAAATCTTGTTGACCAAATTATTGAACATGGTGAAGTACGCCGTGGCTCACTAGGTATTTCTGGGCGTCCACTGGATGCAGGCCTTGCTAAAGCACAACAGCTTGATGTAAAACAAGGCGCTTATGTTATGCAAGTAATGGATGATTCTGCCGCCAGTGAAGCCGGTATTAAAGCTGGTGACGTAATTATTAGTATTGATGGTAGTGAGATCAGCGGCTTCCATGAACTGCGCAGTAAAATTGCCACCCTCGGTGAAGGCAGAAAGGTAAAATTAGGTATTTATCGTGATGGCAAAGTACAAACCGTTAAAGTGACCCTTGATGGCGCATCAGCACTAACCGCAGCCGGTGATGAACTACACCCAGCCTTCCAGGGTGCAACACTTGAAAACACCCAAAAGAATGGAAATAAAGGGGTTGAGGTGACAACTGTTGATCCGCGTTCACCAGCAGCTAGAGTCGGCCTTGAAGAAGGCGACGTGGTAATGCAAGTAAACCGTCAGCGTGTTGAAACAATTAGTGACATGAATAAGATCATCGAAAACACTAAAGGTAACATCGTGCTTGGAGTACAACGCGGTCGTGAATCGGTATTTGTTTTAATTCAATAAAATAAATATTAGGTAAATCGCATAAATAATAGCAGTGGTACTTGCCGCTGCTATTTTTTTTGTGCCATCATTAGAAGATCGCTCATTAAGAATAAGAACATTGTGCTGAAATTTTTTAAGTTTGTCCTTCCCCCGCTATTTGCCGGACTCGGTATCGCATTTTTGGTAGTATTTTTTAGCCCAAATATGCGTGCAACGCTGTTACCCAATGTCCCCTTACCAAGTGCTATGAGTATTGACCATTTGAGCTTTGCCGATGCAGTACAGCGCGCAGCGCCATCTGTTGTGACAATCATTTCTGAGAGCATTTCAAAGGAACCTCGTTATAAACGGCAAAACACCGTGCAAGAACTTGGCTCCGGTGTGATCATGTCAAGTGATGGCTATATTCTTACCAACTATCATGTGATCAATAATGCTGATCAAATTATGGTGCTGCTTACTGATGGCCGCCGTTATTTTGATGTTCAGCTCATCGGCTTTGATACCATCACCGACTTAGCACTGTTGAAAATTAACGTTGAGCACTTGCCAGTTATCCCAATTAGTGAGCGTTTTACGCCTCGCGTGGGTGATGTGGTGCTGGCGATTGGTAATCCGCTGAATCTAGGGCAAACAATCACCCAAGGGATCATCAGTGCCACGGGTAAACAAAAAATTACCGATAGTCCTTATAATAGTCTGCTACAAATGGATGCGGCAATTAATGTCGGCAACTCAGGTGGCGCACTGGTTAACTCTAATGGCGACTTGGTTGGGATCACCTCAGCACAATTTAAAACCCGAGAGAACCTCGATATCCAAGGCATATTCTTCGCCGTACCGTACTCGTTAGCGAAAGAAGTAATGGATAAACTGATCCGTCATGGTCGTGTTGTGCGTGGTTACTTGGGCTTCACAGGTACTGCCGTTGATAGTACCGGTAAAGAAGTGAGCGATAAGTTCACCCCTATTGCTGGCTTGCGTATAACCAACCTAGATCCATTAGGTCCAGCATGGCAAGCTGGTATTAAAGAACAAGATATTGTGATTAAAATTGGCGGTGAAGATGTCACTAACCCACAAAAAACCTTAACCAGAATTGGTAATTCAGAGCCGGGCCATGAAATAGAATTTGAACTTTATCGAAATGGAAAAGTACTAAAAGTGATGGTGAAGGTTGCAGAGTTAGAGACTAAACTATAATTTTAGTTGCAAGGTAAAAGGTAAACAAGGTTTTCGCTTGAACCTTGTTACCTGAACCTTTCAACTCGTATTTAACTACTTCGGCGTTTGATGTTTGCACCTAACGCGCTGAGTTTATCTTCAATCCGTTGATAACCTCGATCAACGTGGTAAATACGGTCAACAACCGTTTCACCTTGTGCCACAATCCCCGTTAAAATTAGGCTCGCTGATGCACGTAGATCGGTTGCCATTACTTGTGCGCCACTCAAACTCTTAGTGTCACCACAAATTGCCGTATTCCCCTCCAAACGAATGTTAGCACCCATACGTTGTAGTTCTGGCACATGCATAAAACGGTTTTCAAAAATCGTTTCGGTAATGGTCGCGCTGCCATTAGCTACTACATTTAACGCAGTAAACTGCGCTTGCATATCGGTAGGGAAACCTGGGTGTGGCATGGTTTTAATATTAACGGCTTTGAGCTCACGGCCACGCATATCAAGATAAATACTATCTTTATGTACTTCAATCAACGCATTAGTTGCACGCAATTTTTCAATCACAGGCTCTAAACTATGAAAATCGGTAAGCTTACATAGCACTTCGCCACCCGCCATTGCTGCGGCCACTAAAAATGTGCCAGTTTCAATCCGATCTGGCAAGATGCGATGCTCACAACCATGCAGCTTTTCAACACCTTCAATTTCAATACGGCTAGTGCCTGCACCGCTAATTTTTGCGCCCATTGCTGTTAAGCAAGCAGCTAAATCTATAATCTCTGGTTCACGCGCCGCGTTTTCTAATACGGTTTTGCCGTCAGCTAAGGTTGCGGCCATTAATAAATTTTCGGTCGCGCCAACGCTGACCATTTCCATGTAGATTTCAGCACCTTTTAAACGCCCATCTACCTTGGCATTGATATAACCATTTTCAACGCTAATAACAGCGCCCATGCGCTCCAAACCTTGAATATGAATATCAACCGGGCGAGCACCAATTGCACAACCACCAGGAAGCGATACTTGTGCTTGACCAAAACGAGCAACCAATGGACCTAATGCTAATACTGAGGCACGCATTTGTTTAACTAACTCGTAAGGGGCCAATGTTTTATCAACTTTGCCACCATCAATAACGAGCTGCTCGCCGTGCCAGTGTATTTCTGCGCCGAGGGTTTTTAATAATGCTTCAGTAGTGCCGATATCACGCAGGCGAGGAACATTATTAAAGGTACTTTTACCGTCAGCTAATAATGCTGCAAACAAAATAGGTAAAGCGGCATTTTTAGCGCCAGAGATAGTGACTTCACCGGCAAGTCCGGTTCCACCCTGAATTACAAATTGATCCATGAGGAAACCTTTTTTATTGAGGTAAAATGAATTTTTGTTCGCGCTTCCACTCAGTAGGTGTAAATGCACGGATCGAAACTGCGTGGATTGTGCCGTCAGAAATGGTGTTCATCAACGGACCATATACCAGCTGTTGTTTTTTCACTCGGCTTAACCCATCAAAACAATCGCCGACTGCGATAACTTCATAATGACTACCGTTGGCTTTCACATGTACTTCAGCTAATTGCAATTCGTCGCGCAATAAGGTTTCGACTTGGCTTGTTTCCATAACTCTCACTCAAATAGGTTGGTAACCTGTCCCAACTGCATCAACTTTTGCAGTTGTTCAGGAATATTTTGCAATTCAAGGTGAATACCTTGCTGCTTTAATTCTGCGAAAGAGTGAATTAACCAAGCTAAGCCCGCCGTGTCAACCCTAGACACCTCAGAAAGGTCAAAATACCAGTTTTTATGGCTAGTTTGTGAGTTTTTATTCAGAAGTCGTTCAGCGGAAATTGAATTTCGAGTCAATTCACCACTGACTCGATAGTGCTGTTCGTCAATCTGAGTAACGGTTACTTTACTCATTACCGCCGTCACCTCTAAATTGCACTGGCAACTTACTTTTCTGTTCAAGTAGGTCACTAACATGGTTAATACCTTGCTGGCGCAAAATGCCTTGAAATTCACTTTGCTTGGCATCTAATAAACTAATGCCTTCGGCAACCATGTCATAAGCACGCCATTCGCCATCGCGATCTTCACGTACTTTAAAATCAATTTTAATTTCCGGCTTGCCTGGCTCGACAATTTTGGTTTTCACTAATACTAGGTCTTGCCCTGTAAACTCTTTGCTTGCACCAAACTCTACTTTTTGGTTGGTGTATTGGGTAAACACGCCAGCATAAGTGGCGATTAAGTATTCTTGAAACACATCAATAAAGTGTTTGATATCCTCAACCGCTTGCTTTTGCTCAGCAGGATCTTTAATCGCACGCACTTTTGATACATGACTTCCTAATACACGCAGTGCAGCATATTTATAATCAATGTAAGGCATCAACTCTTCTTTGACGATAACCCGTAGATGCTCTTTATCTTTTTCGATTAAAGGCTGGTCACGAGTAATACGTTGAAAAGTATTATCAGATACTTGGCGGACCATTTTATATGGGTCTGTTAAATCGACCACATCGCTTGCTACGCTGATCGCGCTGAAAGTCAGCGCAACTAAAATTATAAATTTCTTAAACATAATTACTTACTCGCCGCCTTGATTGAATAAAAATTGCCCGATTAACTCTTCAAGCACCAATGCTGATTTCGTGTCAGTGATATAGTCGCCATCATTTAAGGCTTTGCTTTCAACACCAAATAACTCGTCTAACCCTAAGTTTTTATCATTACTTGTTACCGCAACACCTAAACACGCTTGTTCAGCTGATTTTGGGGCAATGACAGGGTTAATCCCTAAATATTGCTCACCTAGGATGCCTGATGTCAAAATTGAAACTGAGCTGGTATCTGAAAAACGACATTTATATTGCGCATCAATCGTCATATCAACAACTGGCACAAATTCTTGTGGGTGAATTGAAATACCCTCAACTCGACCAACCACTACACCACCTACTTTAATCGGCGCACGTGTTTTTAATGAACCAATGTTTTCAAACTTGGCTTTCAATAAGTAAGTTTCGCCGTTGCCGCTGATCCCTGCATTGGCAACTTTTAACGCCAACATAGCAAAAGCTGCTATGCCTAGCGCAACAAAAAAACCAACTAAAATTTCTAATTTCCGTGAATTCATTATCTATACCTTTATTAGCTAGTAAACATTACCGCTGTCAAAATAAAATCAAACCCTAAAACAGCCAAAGATGAGTGTACAACTGTCTCTGTTGTTGCTTTACTGATCCCTTCAGAGGTCGGTATACAATCGTAGCCTTTATAAAGCGCAATCCATGTAACCACGATGGCAAATACAAAACTCTTGATCATGCCATTTAAAATATCTTGCTGAAACGATACTTGTGACTGCATGATTGACCAAAAACTCCCCGTATCAACACCCAACCAATCAACACCCACTAAATGAGCACCAATAATTGCAACTGCTGAAAATATTAACGCCAGTAATGGCATACTGATAAAGCCCGCCCAAAAGCGTGGCGCGATAATACGTTTAAGAGGGTCAATGGCCATCATTTCAAGACTTGATAACTGCTCAGTCGCTTTCATTAAACCTATTTCAGCGGTTAATGCACTACCAGCTCGCCCGGCAAACAATAATGCAGTAACAACAGGGCCTAACTCTCTGAGTAAACTCAATGCGACTAATGGACCTAAGCTGTCCTCTGCACCATAACCAACTAGTACGGTGTAGCCTTGCAACGCCAATACCATACCAATGAATAAGCCCGACACCATGATTATCAATAGTGACTGCGAGCCGACCATATATAATTGTCGTATTAAAAGCGGCGTGCCTTTTCTAAAATTAGGCAAACTCCATAACGCACCTATCAACATCTGAGTGGAGCGACCAAGTGCAGCAAATCGTCCTAACGTTTTATGACCTAGCATTTGCAAAAAATCAAACATCAGCGGCGCCCTCCCAGTAATTCTTGTTGATAAGGTTGAGCAGGAAAATGAAACGGCACTGGGCCATCAGATAATCCTTTTAAGAACTGCTGAACTAGGGCCGATTCATGATTACGCATTTCATCCGGTGTACCGCTACCAATAACGCCTTGATCGGCAATAATGATAACGTGATCGGCAATGCTCATCACTTCTGTTACATCGTGAGTTACGATTAATGATGATAATCCAAGCACTTGATTAAGCGATTTAATCAACTTAACTAACACCCCCATGGAGATTGGGTCTTGGCCTGCAAATGGCTCATCATACATAATTAATTCAGGATCAAGTGCGATTGAGCGCGCTAATGCAGCACGACGTGCCATACCACCTGACAGCTCAGAAGGCATTAAATCTTGTGCGCCACGCAAGCCAACAGCTTGTAATTTCATTAGCACCACAAGGCGAATTAAATCTTCACTTAGACGAGTGTGTTCACGCAGCGGAAAAGCGATATTGTCAAATACAGACATATCGGTAAATAATGCGCCGCTTTGGAACAACATACTCATTTTGGTTCGCGCCGCATAAAGCTCTTTGCGCGACATGGCAGGAATGTTATTACCTTCGAATAAAATAGTGCCGCTATCTGGTTTTAATTGACCACCAATTAAACGCAACATGGTGGTTTTACCAATTCCGCTTGGTCCCATTATTGCCGTAATTTTTCCTTTCGGGACACTAAAGCTCATATTTTTATATATGCAGCGATTGCCCCTAGAAAAGCTTACATCCTTGATTTCTACTATTGGTTGCGACAAGTCGCTCTCCATTACTATTTTCACTAGTTCACCTATTTTAAGCGTTTTTACAGCAAGATGGAAAAAACAAATCGTAAAATTTTGTAATATTCTATGTAATAGCGCTGCAAACCTTACAGCAGTAGGCTTAACCGTCGCTTAAATAATTATTCTCAGTCCAAATCAGGCCATAATCTAACAAGCTTCGCAGATTCTTTTATTTATACTTTCAGGTTGGCTTTTGTTACTATTTGCAGTCATCTCATTTTGAATAATTGGCGTAACGTAATGGTGACTTCTTTTGTCATTTTAATTCTCGGATTTGCAGCTCTAGTTTGGAGTGCGGATCGCTTTGTTTATGGTGCTGCGGCACTGGCAAAAAATTTCGGTGTTCCTACTCTTATTGTTGGCTTAACCGTTGTTGCGATGGGCTCGTCAGCCCCTGAAATGATGGTCTCAGCATCAGCTGCGCTTGCCGGTAAAACTGACACTGCCGTGGGTAACGCCGTTGGCTCAAATATCACTAATATTTTACTTGTTTTAGGTATTACTGCGCTATTGCGCCCACTCTCAGTATCATCAATGACATTAAAACGCGAAATGCCGCTTGTACTACTAGTGTCAATCGCTGCCTGGTATGTATTTTCTGATAACTACTTTTCATTTGCTGAGGGCGTTGCATTAATCATTGGCTTTGTGGCCTTTATTGCGGGCTTAGTTATTATTTCTATTCGCGCTAAAAACCAAGCTGATGACCCATTTGTAAGTGAAGCCTGTGAAGACGTACCAGATAACGTGCCCACCAAATCGGCTTTATTTTGGTTAATTATTGGTATGATATTACTGCCTGTCAGCTCACATTTTTTAGTTGGCTCAGCAGTTGATATAGCCAAATACTTTGGCCTAAGTGATTTAGTAATAGGGTTAACCATTATTGCTATTGGCACCAGTTTGCCTGAGCTGGCAGCCTGTATTGCTGGGGTATTAAAAAACGAAGATGATTTAGCACTGGGTAATATTGTTGGCTCAAATATATTTAACATTTTAGCTGTGTTGCCACTGGCTGGGATTATCAACCCTTCAATTATTGATCCTTCAGCTGCAAACCGTGATGCCTTAATAATGATTGGTGCCACCATAGCCCTTATTGCTATGTCCTTGAGTTTTAGGGGCACAAGACGCATTAATAGAGTTGAAGGTGGCCTGTTATTGGTCGCGTTTTTAATCTATCAAGGTTATATTTTCAGCCAAGTTGCTTAATGCTAGCCACAAAATGGATAACACAATGACGCAGTTAAATTTTATTGAACAAGGTAAGCGGGTGCTAGAAATAGAGCGCCAAGCACTGCTTGATATAACCCAATATCTAGACGAAAACTTTAATCAAGCTTGCCAATTGATGTATCAATGTCACGGTAGGATCATAGTAGTCGGTATGGGGAAATCTGGGCATATTGGTAATAAAATTGCTGCAACACTGGCAAGCACTGGCACGCCTGCGTTTTTTGTCCACCCGGGTGAAGCCAGTCATGGTGATTTAGGGATGATCACTCGTGATGACGTGGTTATGCTTATTTCTAACTCAGGCGAAACCAGCGAAGTACTGAATATTATTCCGGTTATTAAACGTATTGGCGCAAAAATGATCGCCATGACAGGTAACCCTGAATCATCAATGGCAAATTGGGCTGATGCACATGTATGCATCAAAGTAAGTCAAGAGGCCTGCCCATTAGGACTCGCTCCGACTGCAAGCACGACTGCAACACTTGCGATGGGTGATGCAATAGCCGTTGCTCTGCTAGAAACCCGTGGCTTTACCGCCGATGACTTTGCGCTATCGCATCCTGGTGGTAGCTTAGGCAAACGTTTACTATTGTGTTTAAAAGATATTATGCACAGTGGCCCAGCAACGCCTATGATCAATGATAAGCAATGTATCAAAGATGCATTAATCGAAATGTCGGCAAAAGGCTTAGGTATGACAGCTATTGTTGATGACACAGGGCAACTTGCGGGGCTTTTTACTGATGGTGATTTACGCCGAATTTTAGAGCAACGAATAGATATTCACAGTACTTTGATAAGCACTGTCATGACCCGCTCTTGCACTACTGCAACCGCTGATATGCTTGCCGCCGAGGCACTCAATATCATGGAGAATAAGCGTATCAATGGCTTAATTGTAGTTGATGATAAACACCACCCTATTGGTGCTCTTAATATGCAAGATTTGCTCAAAGCAGGAGTTTTATAATGCAGTTTGCTGACTTATATCAGCCTCTTTCAGATGATGCTCGCGAGCGAGCACAAAAAATCAAACTCCTGATCTGTGATATCGATGGGGTGTTTTCAGATGGTCGTATTTATCTTGGTAACCAAGGTGAAGAACTCAAAGCGTTTAATACTAAAGATGGCTTTGGTATCAAAGCACTGATCAATAGCGGTTTTGAAGTTGCCGTGATCACCGGCCGTCATTCACAGATAGTTCAGCAACGGATGACTAGCCTGACAGTACCGCATATTTACCAAGGCCAAGAAAACAAGTTGCAAGCTTATCAACAGCTCAAGGATAAATTGCAGTTAAGCGATGAACAAATCGCTTACATAGGCGATGACGGACCTGACTTGCCGGTAATGGAATTGGTTGGTTTTGCGGTGGCAGTAAATGATGCGCATCCACTAATCAAACGCATTTCACATTATACAACCATGCTACCTGGTGGCTTTGGGGCGGTGCGTGAACTCACTGATTTATTAATGCTCGAAAATGGTAAATCATTAACCAGCGAAGGCACGAGCTCATGAATAGTGCGCGTTTAATATTATGCGTATTATTTGTCGGCTGCATGGTATGGCTGTGGTATCCGTATTTTTATCAAAGTACCGCCATAAAACAACACCAAGAAGATATAATAGCAAAACCTGATTATACTGCGGTGGCATTAAAACAAACCGCATTTGATGAACAAGGTAAAATTAGCCACAAAGTAACAGCTGCAAAAATGGAACTCTACCAACAGTTAGGGTTCACTTACTTTGAACAACCTATTTTTACGCTCTATAATCAACAGCAAACGTGGCAAATTAATGCCGATGAAGCCACCTTATATGAAAATCATCAATTAATTTTAGAAGGTAATGTGGTTGCTAAAAACCTGACCAATAATGCCATGATTGAACATATAAACGCAGATAATATTCAGGTTGATATTGAACTACAAACCATGAGTTCAGAACAACCAGTTGAATTAATCGGACCAAATTTAAAAATCACTGGGCGCGGTCTCCATGCCGACTTAAAAGCCGAAGTGGTAGAACTAATTAACCATACGCGAACCATATATTATGACCAATAAATTTGCTCACTTGCTTGTTATACCAAGCTTATTCATTGCTTTTGCAAGCTTTGCTGAAAATACGACACCACCTGCAGATCAAGTCTCTATCAGTGCTGACACGCAGCTTGCCCAACTGAAAGACAATATCGGTATTTTTGAAAAAAATGTTGAAATCATTCATGGTAACCGCCGTATCAAAGCGGATCGACTTGAAGTCCATAAGCGCGAAGATTTAGGCGATAACAAACAACTACTTGTCGCAACTGGCAGTCCGGCTTACTTTGAAGAAAAACAAACTGATGGCACAGTAATGAGTGCCAGTGCTGATGAAGTCCGTTACGATGTCGCTAAGCGCTATTTAACCTTGGTTGGCAATGCACAAGTCACTCAGGCAGGTCAAAAAATCAATGCCAAAAGCATTACCTATGATATGGACCAGCAACTGATCAGTGCTGAAAAAGGCGCAAGCTCAAGCGATCGTGTGCACACCATTTTGGTACCAGTAGACAGTAAAAAAGACAAATCTAAAGGGCAGCCATGAGTACATTAAAAGCTGAATTTCTAGCAAAAAGCTATAAAGGTCGCCAAGTTGTAAAAAGCGTGGGTTTAGAAGTTAGCGCAGGCAGCATTGTTGGCTTATTGGGTCCTAATGGCGCTGGTAAAACCACCACCTTTTATATGATTGTGGGTTTAGTTCCAAGCGACAAAGGTAAAATCAGTATTGATGATAATGACATCACCTTACTGCCAATGCACAGTCGCGCACGGTTAGGGATTGGCTACCTGCCACAAGAATCATCCATCTTCCGTAAATTAACTGTTTATCAAAACCTGATGGCTATTTTAGAAACTCGTAAAGAGCTGAATAAACAAGCCAGAGAAGAAGCGCTCGACAGCTTACTTGATGAGTTTAGCATTCAACATATCCGCGACAGCCAAGGTATGGCATTATCTGGCGGTGAACGTCGTCGAGTTGAAATTGCACGCGCTTTAGCCGCAAACCCAAAATTTATCTTACTTGATGAGCCTTTTGCTGGCGTTGATCCTATTTCAGTGTTAGATATAAAGAAGATTATTGAACACCTTAAAAACCGTGGTATTGGCGTGCTTATTACCGACCACAATGTACGAGAAACCCTTGATGTTTGTGAAAAAGCCTACATAGTTTCTCATGGGGAGTTAATTGCATCAGGTACCCCTGAGCATGTACTCGCCGACCAAACAGTCCGCGATGTTTACCTGGGCGAGCAATTTAGGCTATAAAGCCACGCTCGGCTAAGTATCTGCTAGACTTAACGATGATAACAATAAAAGGATTGTTAGAGATACATGAGGCAATCACTCCAGCTGCGCATGGGCCAGCAACTTACAATGACACCACAGCTGCAACAAGCAATTCGCTTATTGCAACTCAGTACATTGGATCTCCAGCAAGAAATTCAAGAAGCGCTCGACAGCAATCCATTGTTAGAGCTAGAAGAACATGAATACTCAGACGACACGGCTGGTAAAAACGAACAAAAACAAGATAACGATGACTTAACCGTTAGCGCATCAGCGGACGACAAGCCCAGCGAATATGAACAAGAAAGTAGCGAAGCATTAAGTAAAGAGACCTTAAGTGACGAAATGGCTATGGACGTCACCTGGGACGAATACATGAGTGCTGCGCCAAATACGTCATCTGGGCCAATGCCTGAAGATGAGTCAATTTATCAAGGTGCCTCAACTGAAACCCTGCACGAATATCTGATGTGGCAATTACAGCTCACACCTTTTAGTCCAACCGATGAAGCTATTGCCATTGCGATTGTTGAAGCTGTTGACGATTCAGGTATTTTAACCTTGAGCTGCGAAGACATCGCAGAGAGCTTAAATCAAGGTAATAACGAAGAAGAAATCGAACTAGACGAAGTGCAAGCAGTGTTAAAACGCATTCAGTTATTTGACCCTGTTGGTATTGCTGCGCGCAGCCTACAAGAATGTTTATGTATTCAATTAAATCAATTTGATCCTGCAACTCCTTGGATTAGCGAGACTAAAATGATTTTAACTGATCATATCGATTTATTAGCTAGTCGTGACTATCGCACTTTGATGAAAAAGACTAAGCTTAAAGAAGATGAGCTGAAAGAAGTAATGACATTGATCCACAGCCTTAACCCAAAGCCTGCGGATACCATAGTACGCGAAGAATCAGAGTATGTTATTCCTGATGTTTCGGTGAAAAAAATTAAAGGTCGCTGGGTGGTTGAACTTAATCCAGACAGCATGCCAAAAATTAGAGTGAACAGCCAATATGCGGCAATGTCACGCTCAGTAAAATCAAGCACTGACAGCCAATTTATACGTTCGCATTTGCAAGAAGCTAAATGGTTTATTAAAAGCCTAGAAAGTCGTAACGAGACGTTACTCAAAGTAACCAACTGCATTGTTAAACAGCAGCAAGGATTCTTTGAGCATGGCCCTGAGGCCATGCGCCCTATGGTACTAAACGACGTTGCCGAAATGGTTGAGATGCACGAATCAACAATTTCTCGTGTAACCACCCAAAAATACATGCATACCCCTCGTGGTATATTTGAGTTAAAATATTTTTTCTCGAGCCATGTAAGTACTGAGAACGGCGGCGAATGCTCATCGACAGCCATTCGAGCATTGATCAGAAAATTGATCAGTGCAGAAAACTCAGCGAAACCATTGAGTGATAGTAAGATTGCAGATATATTGGCAGAGCAAGGTATCAAAGTAGCTAGACGGACTATTGCAAAATACCGCGAGTCGCTGGCTATTCCACCGTCAAATCAACGTAAAAGTTTGATTTAAGGCGTAAAATCACAAGAGGAAAATGCTTATGCAACTAAATTTAACTGGTCGTCATGTAGAAATTACTGATTCATTAAGAGACTATGTAAACAATAAGTTTGCCAAGCTTGAAAGGCATTTTGATCATATCAATAATGTCCATGTCATTCTTGATGTAGAAAAGCTAAGCCAAAAAGCAGAAGCCACATTACATGTCAGTGGCGCTGAATTATTTGCCTCAACTGAGCACCAAGACATGTATGCAGCCATTGACGGACTAATCGACAAACTTGACCGTCAGGTAATTAAACACAAAGAGAAGCACGCTCGACACTAACACTATGAAATTAAGCTCACTTATTTGCCAGGACTGCAGTAAAGCTGCGGTCCTTTTTAATAGCAAAAAACGGATCATTGAATTTATCAGCCAATTGGCTCATGAACAACTTCCTCAGCTATCACAACAAGAAATCCTCAACGCACTACTGTCGAGAGAAAAACTAGGTAGTACGGGTATTGGTCGTGGTATTGCTATTCCTCATGGCCGTATGAGTGGTGTTGAAAACCCGCTAGCAATAATTATAGTGAGTGAATCACCGATTGATTTTGATGCGATAGATAATCGCCCAGTTGATATATTTGTAGCTCTCATCGTGCCAGATGGTGATAGCCAACTTCATTTGAAGACGTTAGCCACAATTGCTGATAAACTCAACGACAAAGATTTTTGTAAACAACTACGTAGCGCAAAAACAGACCAAGATTTGTATCACGTAATTGCTGCGCAATCGTAGCCAAATGAAGGAGAATTTACATGGAGTTAATCATCATCAGTGGGCGTTCTGGCTCAGGTAAATCTGTTGCTCTGCGTGTAGTAGAAGATCTTGGCTATTATTGTGTAGATAATATTCCGGTAAACTTATTACCTTCATTAGTGCGCAGTGTCTCTGATAATTATGACAAAATTGCCGTCAGTATTGATGTCCGTAATTTACCGAAAGAGCAGGAAGAATTTAACGATATTCTTGAATACTTGCCTGGTTTTGCAAATCCGACGCTATTTTATTTAGACAGTGATGATCAAACCCTGATCAAACGTTTTTCTGAAACTCGCCGCTTACACCCATTATCTTTGGACTCTTTGCCACTGGATTTAGCTATCAAGCAAGAAAAAGTATTACTTGATGTATTAACTACTCGCGCTGACTTTATACTTGATACCACTGATCTGAGTGTCCACCAGCTTGCAGAGTCAATCCGTGAAAAGATTTTAGGGAAAAAAGATAAAAAACTAATCATTACCTTTGAATCATTTGGTTTTAAATATGGTATCCCAAAAGAAGCTGATTATGTTTTTGATGCACGCTTTTTACCAAACCCACATTGGGAGCCTGAGCTTAAGCCACTTACAGGCCTTGATCAGCCAGTAAAAGATTATTTAGCCAGCCATAGTATCGTACAAAAATTCACTTGGCAGATCCAAACCTTTGTACAAACTTGGTTACCGCATTTGGAGCGTAATAACCGCAGTTACTTAACAATTGCTATTGGTTGCACCGGTGGTCAACATCGCTCAGTTTATCTAGCGCAAACTATAGGTGAAAGCTTCTCGATGAGCCACAGCAATGTGAAAATTCGCCATCGTGAACAAGAATAACAACTCACGTTTACAGTAAGGAATGTTGATGCGTTTAGAAGATACATTTTTAATAAAAAACAAACTCGGTTTACATGCTCGCGCAGCCAGCGTATTAGCGCAATTAGCTGTGCAGTTTGATGCCAGCATCACACTTCATCAAGATGACAAACAAGCCGCAGGCGATAGCGTACTCGGCTTAATGCTATTAGAAAGTAGCCAAGGCAAAGAAGTTAAAGTTGTATGTGAAGGCCCGGACGCTGAACCTGCTCTTGCAGCAATTGGCGAGTTGATTGCACAACGCTTTAACGAACAAGAATAGCTCGTAGTCAGTACCACTAAATTGCGTTAAACTAAATAAAGTCGTTAATTAAACAGACCAAGCGCGTTAATTACCGACAACTGTTACCCTACCTATCAAGCGTATTAATTTTTAAGGACGCCAATGCCAGAAGCTTTTGAACAAGATTACCCACTACAACAACTAAAACAAGTGACCAAGTCACTTAACAGTGGTCAATTTGTTCAAGTAAGGCGTATGTTGGCAAAAACAGCTCCGTGTGACACCGCATTATTACTCGAGTCATCCCCACATAAAATTCGTACCTTGCTATGGCAACTGGTTGATCCAGATGTACAAGGTGACGTACTCGAAGAACTCTCAGAAGATGTTCGTTTAGGGATCATTGCCCAAATGGAGCCGAAGCACATCGCTGCGGCAACTGAGGACATGAGCCACGATGATCTAGGGGAAGTACTACGTAGCCTACCTGATACCGTCTACAAAGACGTTGTTAGTGCCATGGACAGCCAAGATCGAGAACGTGCAACTCAAGCACTCTCTTATCAAGAGCGCTCTGCTGGCGCGCTGATGAACACCGATACAGTCACCATCCGTCCAGATGTCACTATCGACGTAGTACTGCGCTACTTACGTTTACGTGGTGAGCTACCAGAAGGTACCGATGATCTTTATGTTGTTGATAAACATAACTGCTTTATTGGTGCCATGTCGTTAACGACCTTGTTGACTAACTCGCCAGATAAAATTATTCGTGACTTAATGGATGAAGATTGTGAATCTATCCTCATTTCGATGGATGAAACCGATGTAGCACAACTGTTTGAACGTCATAACTGGATATCAGCACCAGTGGTTGATGATAATGACCATCTACTTGGCCGTATCACCATCGATGATATCGTTGACGTTATCCGTGAAGACGCCGAACATAGCTTATTAAGCCTAGCTGGTCTTGATGATGAAGAAGATACCTTTGCCCCAGTGTTAAAAAGTTCGAAAAAGCGCTCAATTTGGCTTGGCGTTAACTTATTAACCGCGCTACTTGCTGCGATTGTGGCAAGCTTCTTTGAAAACACTTTAGCAATTTTACCTATTCTAGCGGTACTCAACGGTATAGTGCCATCCATGGGTGGTGTTGCGGGCAGCCAAACATTAACCCTCGTAATACGTGGTATTGCAGTGGGTCATATCAACCAAACTAACCAACGCTTTTTACTGATCAAAGAGCTTGCAATCGGCGCAATAAACGGGATTGTTTGGTCCATTTTAATTGCCGGTGTTGTCGCTATTTGGCAATGGGACTTTAAGCTTGGCGGCGTACTCGCCTTTGCCATGTTTATGAACTTAGTAGCCGCAGGTATCGCCGGTGCCAGTATTCCGCTACTATTGAAAAAAATGAAAATTGACCCTGCATTAGCTGGCAGCGTAGTACTGACAACCGTAACCGATATTGTAGGGATCTTCGCCTTCCTAGGCACCGCCACATGGTTGTTGGTGTAGTTAAAAATTAGTTAAAGGTTAAACCCATCGTAGGCGCGAGTTTATCTCGCGCATCTCTTAGCGTTACATCAACCTCATCCGCCAACTTAGGCAATGGCTTTAGCCATGAATGTTATCAACCGCGCGGCATAAAGCACCGCCTACGATAAACCCAAAACTTTAACACCCGTAGGCGTTAAGCTTGCTGACGCACAAACTCCGAGCCACATTTAAAACGCGGTGGCAAGCCACTCGCCTACAAGTGATTAAACACCGAGATAAACGTTAACACCCGTAGGCGTTGAGCTTGCTGACGCACAAACTCCGAGCCACATTTAAAACGCAGTGGCAAGTCACTCGCCTACAAGTAATTAACTAAACATCAAAGTAAATTTAACACCGAGATAAACTTTAACACCGTAGGCGTTGAGCTTGCTGACGCACAAACTCCGAGCCACATTTAAAACGCGGTGGCCAGCCACACGCCTACAAGTGATTAATTAGACATCATAGTAAATTTTAACACCGTAGGCGTTAAGCTTGCTGACGCACAAACTCCGAGCCACATTTAAAACGCGGTGGCAAGCCACTCGCCTACAAGTGATTTAACACCGAGATAAACGTTAAAACCCGTAGGCGTTGAGCTTGCTGACGCACAAACTCCGAGCCACATTTAAAACGCAGTGGCAAGTCACTCGCCTACAAGTGATTTAACACCGAGATAAACTTTAACACCCGTAGGCGTTAAGCTTGCTGACGCACAAACTCCGAGCCACATTTAAAACGCAGTGGCAAGTCACTCGCCTACAAGTGATTTAACACCGAGATAAACTTTAACACCGTAGGCGTTAAGCTTGCTGACGCACAAACTCCGAGCCACATTTAAAACGCAGTGGCAAGTCACTCGCCTACAAGTGATTTAACACCGAGATAAACTTTAACACCCGTAGGCGTTAAGCTTGCTGACGCAAAAACACCTATGACTATAATAAAATGAGAGGTTAAACATTCTTGGGGAAGGTTATAAGTGGATGTTCTTAATGAAAATAACAACATACACTTATAATTTTGGTATATAACATCCTAGCAAAATCCTTCTAATATCTACTTATTTAAAGCCCATTCCTTGCTGCTTTTACTTCGCTCCTTGATGCGCTATTCATTAGTTCCTTCCATTGCTGTGCCGTCCAAAGTGGCTTTGCGCTTTTTACGATCCCTTGTTGGTTTTTCCTTAATACGTTATCCATAATGTTACTCCTTGCCATCTATTGGCTGTTCATCCTTGTTATATTTCACACTGTGACTCTAACGACGTCCGATTATATAAATTGCATGTATCAGACCAGGAATATACCCTAGTAATGTTAACAAAATATTAATCCAAAACTGAGCACCTAAACCAACTTGTAAAAATACACCAAGTGGTGGAATAAGTACTGAAAATATAATTCGTATTAAATCCATGACTCTCACTCCCTGAAATTTATATAAGAAAGCCCAGCATAACTGGGCATTCGTGGCTTATAGATTATTCAGCTACAATAGTTAAGTTATCAACTACATCGCGAACATCTTCGGCATTCTTAGCAATTTTCACCGCTAGCTGTTTTTCAGCATCCGAACCAACAGTACCATTTAGCGTTACCACACCTTTATCGGTATCTACGTCAATATCCGTACCGCCTACTTCAGAATTAAACAAATAGCGTGTTGTAATAACGGTAGTAATTTTAGCATCCGTTAAATCACTTTCTGTGCTATCTGATTTCATCTTCTTGCTTTTTGTGTCCGTGTTTTTAACGACCGTTAGCTCGTTATCAACATCAGTTACACCATCTAGACTTAAGATAAGCTCTTCCGCTAGCTCTTTATCAAGCTCACTTTCAACTTTACCAGTTAGTACAACCTTGCCATTTTTTACATCAGTGTTAATGTCAAAGTTGTTTAAGTTAGTGTTCATTAACAGAACCGTTTCTGCCTTACCATCAATCCAAGCATCTTTACTTTCATTTTCCCAGCTGTTTGCTTGCGCACCCATAGCGGTTGTACCAAGAACTAACGCTGCAATAATAGATTTGTTAAATGTTTTCATAATCTTTCTCCTTTTGATTAAAGACAATATGATTAATGCGAACATCAAGCCAACTTTTAAAGCACTTAAAATCAATAACTTAAGCTTTATTTGATATAGCGCTAGCTTTAGTCTTGGTAATTATTTACAGACTGCTCGGTAATTTATTCTGGTCGTTGCAAAATTAACCATTTAATAGCATTATTCGTTAATCTGTCGTTAATATAACAAACGCACCTAACAAAAATAAATTTAAATTATTGATTATTAAGCTAATTAATAAATGGCCTAAGCTTTGCTTTAACTATTGCAGTACTGAGCAATCATAAAATACACCAACAGCATCACTTATAAGGAATACATCATGACTGTGAAATTAGAAGATCGCCCAATTGAGCAAGTGCGTGAACAAGTTATTGATCAATTAATATATAACTACAGTCATGCTGTTATTTCAGCTGATGCTTTTGAACGTCGATTAGATCAGGCAATGGCTGCGAAAGATAACCAAAGCTTAATTGATTTGGTAAGTGACCTAGAATTAACAACCGATAGTAATTACCAGTGGGAAAAACGTGCGCAGTTTAGCCCAAACTATAGTAATAAAAGCAGCGATGAAACATTGCACTTGCGAAGTATCTTAGGATCAAACGAGCGCAGTGGGCAATGGGTAGTACCAAAAGAAATCCACCTGACGAACTTACTTGGTTCTATTGAACTTGATTTCACTGACGCCATATTTCAGCATCAAAATATCACCATCCATGTAAATTGCTTACTAGGCAATGATGAAATTTATGTGCCAGAACACGTCAATGTTGTATCAAAACTGTTCAGTATTATTGGTAGTGTTGAAAACAAATCAGTGTCACTGAATAAACACCAAGGGCCAACCATTACTATCGAAGGAAAAGTTATTCTGGGCTCTGTGGAAATTAAAATTAAGCGCACCATTAAAGAAAAGTTTGTCTCATTCGCCAACAGCCTTAAAACCAGTTGGCAAGATATCAATAAACATTAATAGATAAAACACAGTTAAAGCTTAACACCGTAGGCGTTGAGCTTGCTGACGCAAAAACACCGAAACAATATTGAATATCGCGGTGGCAAGCCACTCGCCTACAGTGAGTAATTAAACACTGAGATTAACGTTAACACCCGTAGGCGTTGAGCTTGCTGACGCAAAAACACCGAAACAATATTAAATATCGCGGTGGCAAGCCACTCGCCTACAGTGAGTAATTAAACACTGAGATTAACGTTAACACCCGTAGGCGTTAAGCTTGCTGACGCAAAAACACCGAAACAATATTGAATATCGCGGTGGCAAGCCACTCGCCTACAAGTGAGTAATTAAACACTGAGATTACCGTTAACACCCGTAGGCGTTAAGCTTGCTGACGCAAAAACACCGAAACAATATTGAATATCGCGGTGGCAAGCCACTCGCCTACAGTGAGTAATTAAACACTGAGATTAACGTTAACACCCGTAGGCGTTAAGCTTGCTGACGCAAAAACACCGAAACAATATTGAATATCGCGGTGGCAAGCCACTCGCCTACAGTGAGTAATTAAACACTGAGATTAACGTTAACACCGTAGGCGTTAAGCTTGCTGACGCGAAAACACCGAAACAATATTGAATATCGCGGTGGCAAGCCACTCGCCTACAGTGAGTAATTAAACACTGAGATTAACGTTAACATCCGTAGGCGTTAAGCTTGCTGACGCGAAACTAATGTTATAAATCATTATTACGCTCACTAGGAATGTCACTTAAATATTCAACAAACTCTATTTCAAACCCTGCAGGGTCAATAAAATACACATTTTTACGAAATGGATTTACCGCACCTGGCTTATCAATACTGTAACCAGCGCTTTCTAAACGCGAAATTACTGCAGCAATATTATTCGTAACATAAGCAAAGTGCGCTAAGCCAACTTGATGTCCGGTTAAGTCACGGTTGTGTTGTTCACCATGATCACTCAATGCTAAATACTGAAAATCATCGCCAAAGTGCAACCATTTTCGTGGTTTACCGTGCCACTCCCCTTCGCCTTGGCTTCTGATGGACCAGTACGGAAAAGCCGCCTTATAAAAGTGCAGCATAGCTTCAACATCATCGACTACCAAATTTACGTGCTCTAAATACATAATTAAATTCCTTTATTTAAGTAATTAAAGCCACAATAAAACCTCAAGCAAAGTTGAGGTAAAGTGTTTTTTATAAAAGATTTAATAACAAAAGATGTGTGAGGATAAGGGTTAATGAGAAAACAGTATAGGTTAGAGGTGCAAGGTTTTAGGGCCTAACCCCTAGTGTCTTTCCTAGAACCTAGTTCCTTTAAAAAATTTGCGCGGCATAAAGCCGCGCCTACGCAAATTAAAACTTATAGCTTTAACCTAGCTTCCCGCAATCTGCATTTGTTCAATCAATACCGAACCGGTCTGAATTCCACCACGGCGCTCTATGTCACCGCCTATGCCGCTAATGCCTTTAAACATATCTTGCAGTTTACCAGCGATGGTAATTTCGCTTACAGGGTATTGTATTTCGCCATTCTCAACCCAAAAACCGGCAGCACCACGCGAGTAATCACCCGTTACAGTATTAACGCCTTGGCCCATTAACTCAGTGACCAATAAACCGGTGCCCATTGTTTTTAACAGCGCAGCTAAATCAGCATGAGTTTGTTCAACTAACCAGTTATGAATACCACCAGCATGACCGGTAGGTGTCATATTCATTTTTCGGGCTGCGTAGCTCGCTAATAAGTAAGTTTGCAGATCACCGCCTTGAATGATTTCACGGTCGATGGTTTTTACCCCTTCACTATCGAATGGTGAAGACGCTAAACCTTTTAAAATATGCGGACGCTCTGAAATATTAACGCACTTATTAAATACTTGCGTGCCAAGGCTATCCAACAAAAAGCTCGATTTACGATACAGCGCACCACCACCTATTGCAGACACCAAGTGACCAAACAATGAATTAGCAATATCTGCACGAAAAACAACAGGGACTTTCATGGTACCTAGTTTTTTGCTATTGAGCTTAGCAAGAGTTTCACTCGCAGCCTCTAAACCTACTGCCGCAGCATCTTTCAAACCAGCTTGGTCTCGCGCTACGGTATAAGCTGAATCCCGCTGCATTTGCTCACCATCTTTACCAATCACCATAGTACTAATGCTGTGGCGAGTACGCGGGTAACCTGTGATAAGACCATGGCTATTACCATACACACGTAAACCTTGATGCGATGAAAAACTGGCGCCATCTGAATTAACAATACGCGCATCGGCATTAAGCGCCGCTTGCTCCGCAGCATGACACAATTCAATGCCCTGCTCAGGGCTGACATCCCAGGGGTGGTATAAATCCAAATCAAGCGGAGCAAATTCAAGTAGCTCTTTATCGGCTACGCCATTATGTGGATCATCTGAGGTAAACTTGGCGATATCAATGGCTTTCTCTACCACTGTACGCAGTGTTTTGGGGTTTAAATCAGCTGTTGACGCAGAGCCTTTGTGATTACCAACGTACACACTGATCCCCAGCCCACCATCTTGGTTAAATTCAATGGTCTCGACTTCACCCATGCGAGTACTAACTGATAAACCTGAGGTGCTCGACATCGCCGCTTCAGCGCCAGTAGCACCGAGTTTTTTCGCGTGTTCTAAAACCTCTGCAACGGCATCTTTTATTTGAGAAATTTGAGTATAAATAGGATCTTGCTGTTGGCTTTTCATATTTTTAGTCCTGAGCTTGGAGCGTTTTGCATGCGCAATCATAATACTTAAATGCTAACACACTCACTGCATTGCATCAGCTAATATTAATCATTAAAAGAATCACGTATATACCCAAGCCACCTCAAGATACAGAATTCAGCGTTTCACAGGGGCTTAATATCAAGGCGTTACTTTGCAAGAATGGCAGTCCCTTTTAAGAAGTAACAACGATGAGAGTAAGTGCCTGTGAAACGCCCAACGGGTTGGTTTAAAAGCGATTTATACTGCGTTATTGATTTTAACAATAGAACCACTATTACTTGCAATCAATGCCTTGCCTAAATCGCTTTTAACTCCAACGACGCTCGCATCTTGAGGTGGTTTGGGTATAATGACTGCAGTTAACGTTATCATATGAGTACCCCATGGCGAAGAAAAAAGGCAAGCCTGCTGAAATTGAAGAAGAAATTATCTATATATCAAAAAGTGAGCTAAAGCGCGAAGCGCAAGAGTTTCATCAGTTAGGTGCTGAAATTGCCAAAATGGGGAAAAAACAGCGCGAGCGCTTACCCTTAAATGACGATTTAAAAGCGGCAATGGTTGTTGCAGACAAAATCAGTAACAAAAGTGATGCATATCGTCGTCACTTAAATTACATCGCAAAAACTTTGCGTACCGTTGAGAATATCGAAGAGATCAACGCTATTATCGACATTATGTTGAATAAAAATAATCAAGCCGAAGTGATGATTAAAAAGATTGAGCAATTACGCGATGATTTAATTGCCCAAGGTGATGATTTAGTTAATCAAACCATTGAGCAATACCCGACTATTGATCGTCAAAAGTTACGTCAATTGGTGCGTAATGCGGCAAAAGAAGTAAAAATTGAAAAGCCAGCTAAAGGCTATAAAGAGCTATTTCAATATCTTAAAGAAAGTATCATGCGATAAGCTACATGTAATGTAGTAATGAATTGCCTATATTCAGTCTGGGTAAAAACACCCGCTATTTATAGGCAGTTACCGTTTAGTAAGCAGTAACGCCTCCCTCGCAGCAAATTAAAACACAGTAGGCGTTGAGCTTACTGACGCACCAACACCACGCCACATTTAAAACGCGGTGGCAAGCCACTCGCCTACAAGTAAGTAATAAACATCAAAGTAAATTTAACACCGTAGGCGTTAAGCTTGCTGACGCACAAACACCGTTCCACATTTAAAATGCGGTGGCAAGCCACTCGCCTACAAGTAATAAATTACACATCAAAGTAAACTTTAACACCGTAGGCGTTAAGCTTGCTGACGCACCAACACCACGCCACATTTAAAACGCGGTGGCAAGCCACTCGCCTACAAGTAAGTAATAAACATCAAAGTAAATTTAACACCGAGATAAACTTTAACACCCGTAGGCGTTATGCTTGCTGACGCACAAACTCCGAGCCACATTTAAAACGCGGTGGCAAGCCACTAGCCTACAAGTGATTAATTAGACATCAAAGTAAACCTTAACACCGTAGGCGTTAAGCTTGCTGACGCACAAACTCCGAGCCACATTTAAAACGCGGTGGCAAGCCACTCGCCTACAAGTGATTTAACACCGAGATAAACTTTAACACCCGTAGGCGTTAAGCTTGCTGACGCACAAACACCAGAGCACATTTAAAACGCGGTGGCAAGCCACTCGCCTACAAGTGATTTAACACCGAGATAAACTTTAACACCCGTAGGCGTTAAGCTTGCTGACGCACAAACACCAGAGCACATTTCAAAACGCGGTGGCAAGCCACTCGCCTACAAGTAATTAATTAAACATCAAAGTGAATTTAACACCGAGATAAACTTTAACACCGTAGGCGTTAAGCTTGCTGACGCAAAAACACAATATGCGCGAGTTTGCCTCGCGCAGCTCTTAGCATTTAACCAACTATTCCTAACGGTTTGGCGCTTTGCCATGCACCACGGGTAAAATCGGGAATATCAATTGACGCACTACGATTACTAACTGACTGTGCCGACAGCGGCGATATAACAGACCAAGCAGCGCCGTCGTAAACATCTTGATCAAGCGCCTCACCATTACGTAAACAATAAATCATCCGCCAGAACATTAAGAAGTCCATGCCGCCATGGCCGCCGTTACGCTCTGCCTCTTCGCCCATTTTGGTCCACAGTGGGTGGTCGTATTTTTTATACCAATCAGCCATTTCATAATCCCACTCATGGAAGCTCTTCGAACCACCATCTTCCAGCGCAATACGATTTGGAAAACCAGCAAACACACCGTTAGTGCCTTGAATTAAATTATGGCGCGAGTATGGACGTGGCGTGGTGGTATCATGTTGAACCATAATACTGCGCCCTTTTACTGTTTTGATAAGCGTGGTATTCATATCGCCAGCAATATAATTAAGCTGATTACGTTGATGATCGGCTGGAAATTCTTTCTTTGCATAGGCGCTACGGCCCAGTGCCGGCGAACTCATCGAGGTTAAAAAATCAAACCGATCGCCGCGATTAATATTCATATATTGTGACACAGGGCCTAAACCGTGCGTTGGATACAAATTACCGTTTCGTTTTGCATGCCAAGCGGTACGCCAAGAACCAGTTTTATGCTCCACTTCTTTCATTTGCCAACGTAATTCATGAATATACGCCGCCTCACCATGTAGCAGCTCACCAAACACGCCTTGGCGAACCATATTCAATACCATTAACTCATCACGACCATAGTTGACATTTTCCATCATCATACAGTTCTTTTGCGTGCGCTCAGCGGTATCAACTAGTTGCCACATTTCTTCAACCGTCAATGCTAATGGCACTTCAACAAAAGCATGCTTGCCACTATTCATGGTATCGATTGCCATCGGTGCATGCCACGACCATGGCGTAGAAATAATCACAATATCAATATCATCGCGATTAAGCATTGCTTGATAGGCATTATCAGCACCAGTATAAAGTGCAGGCTTAGTCAACCCTTTGTCAGTGAGGTAGTTAGCTGAACGCTGTAATACTTCGTCATGGGTATCACATATTGCTTTAATTTCTGTACCAGCAATATGACTCATACGCTTTACGTGGCCAAAACCACGCTGCCCTAAGCCTATAAACCCAACCCGTACTACATCCATTTTTGGCGCGACAAGGCCAATTACAGAGCGCCCTTGCGCTGGGGGAGTAATAACGCCACTTTGAGTACCCGTGGCACATCCTGAAATCACACTAGCCGCTGCCGTAGCACTCGCGGCTTTTAAAAAATCTCGACGATTAAACTGCTTCATTATTATTATCCTAGAACTAATCTAGTTTTAACTTACCTAAAACAGCTTGGGAGGTAAAGCAGATGGGGATGGATAGCATAGGAAGGGGTTAGAATTAACCCTAACTCTTGGTATTTAACCAATCTCAATCGACGATGTAGGAAATGGCTTTAGCCATGAATTTTATAAACCGCGCGGCGTAAAGCCGCGCCTACGACAACCCAAGCACCAATGCCAACCCGTAGGCAGGAGTTTACCTCGCGCAATTTTAAACGCGCCTCTTAACCTATTTGTGAATGAATCTTTTAAATCTTTCGTTCGCGGCTAAAGCAGGCTCCTACGAAAACTATTTTTGTACAAAGAGAAGTGAATGAGTGTTAGTGAGAAGATATTTCACTTCCCCCTAAAACCTACAACCTAGCCCTTTAACTGAAAAAATCACACATCTCTTAAAATAGCTTTAAGCGTGGTTTTTTTTGCGAGAATATCACGATATAAAGCAAACTGATTTTGCGCACGTTCTAAGTTATGGTTAGCATGCTTGATTGAAAAATAATGATCACCGTCAATGTAATCAGTTAAAAAACGTAGGCCAATCATAAAGGTCATTACTTTAGTGCCTAACCAAAAGCTTTGTTTTTCTTGTTCGGTAATCAAGTCTTTCAAAGGCTCTACATAACCTTTGACTACCGCTGCAAAAATCTCTTCACGCACACATACATTAGCTAAATCCGTTGAATCTTCTTGTTCAGGAGAGCAAAAAGTACGCACCATATCACCAAAATCATATAACCAATAACCAGGCATACAGGTGTCTAAATCAATCACCGCTTTGGCATCATTTGATATATTACAAAACAGCATATTATTAATTTTAGTATCATTATGACATGGTCGAACCGGTACAATGCCCGTCAATGCTTTAAGCTCATCAATTAAGCCAAATTGCGCGAAACAAAAATCAACGTCAGCTTGGCAGCTGGCTAAGCGCTGCTGTGGATCTTTTGCAACCACAGCTTTGAGCTTTTCAGCGCGCATCGCTAAGTTATGAAAATCAGGAATAACATGATGTAGTTGCTTGGCATCAAAGTCTTCTAAAGCAACAGCAAATTGACCAAATGCATTGGCTGCAGTTTGCGCTTGTGAAGTATTTAAAACTACATCTTCACTATAACTGCCGCCAATAAATTCGAGTGCGCGCCAAACACCGTTATCACAATCAACTAAATAGTTATTTTCAACTGTAGGAACATGGCGGATGATTGCTAAATCATACTCGCCTAATTGACGTTTTTTAGTTAAATGACGTTCAATTAAACGAGCATTTTTAACTAACATATCTGGTTCAGGAAAAACCTCGGTATTTAGTTTTTGAACAACTAATGATTTTTTTGGTGCAGTTAATAGCATAGTGCTATTTATGTGACCACTACCAATTGGCTTCATGCTGATTTTTTCACTACCAAGACCAAAACTCTCAGACAAGTAAACCGCAATGGAATTTGACTTCATACTTACTTCGCTATTGTTGTGCCCTGGAAAAGGCAAGATCGGGGCTAGTTCATCCGTGACGTAATTCATATAATTTACCTGTAACATCCTGTAATTCTGATTTATAAGTCACTCCATACCACGACTCTTTTGCGCTATATATGGTAACTATTTGTTGATTAGATGTGATCGCTTGTTGAACTTGATCGGGTAAATAATACTCCATTCTGACACCGTTGTCATACTTTTGCAGAAACTCGTCAAAGCCTGCTTCTAAGCGGTCAAAAAATGTTGGCGTAATTGCCCAAAAACTCATTGATGCCAACGCATCCACGGCAATTTGCTCACGGATTCCCTGCGGGTTATCACCCATTATTTGACCGTTCTCGTGCTGAATATTTAAATACTCAACAACATCAATTAATTGGTTATTTTTAACTTGGCATACGCCTCTATTCACCCCACCTTGATCTGACAAAGTATCAATAATTGGGTAACCCACCATAGCCCAACTAGTCAGGTTTTTAAAATGTTCAGCGAGTAATAAAAATGACGACGCGCCATAATAATCATCGGCTGTGATGACGATCGCGGGGTTATGAACATGATCTTTAGCGCATAATAAAGCATGCCCGGTGCCCCAAGGCTTACTTCGCTGTTGTGCAAGTAATTGGAATTGTTCTGGCACTAAATCAATGCGTTGTTCAACCAACACAACATCAATCCCCGTTGGTAAGCGCGGTAAAATCACTTGCTCAATCTCGCTGCGCACAGCCTGATTGATCACTAATACAACCTGAGTTACTCCTGCGGCAACAGCATCAGCAATACTCAACTCCATAATGGTACAACCCAACCCAGCAATCTCAGCGATTTGCTTATTGCCACCAAAACGAGAGCCCAAGCCACCCGCGAGGACAACTAAACTTAGATGATGTTTTTTCATTTTTAATCAGCTTTAACGTTTAATAAAGCTGAGTTTACCAGTTTCAACCGCCAGATCTAGCTATAGGAGCTAGGTTTTAGGGGATAGGTTCTAGCCTAGCACCTAGTCACTTCCCTAGCATCCAGTACCTTTTTTAACCTTTCGCGGTGGCAAGCCACTCGCCTACAAGTAATAAATTACACATCAAAGTAAACTTTAACACCGTAGGCGTTAAGCTTGCTGACGCAAAAACACCGAAACAATATTGAATATCGCGGTGGCAAGCCACTCGCCTACAAGTAATTAATTAAACATCGAGATAAACTTTAACACCGTAGGCGTTAAGCTTGCTGACGCACAAAGAGAAGACAATGAGGGTAAATGCCATGGGCTTCGAGCAACGGGCAACTAGTCACTTCCCTAGCACCTAGTCCTTTACTCTTTAACCTTTTACTCCCCCTCAAAACAAAAACGGCGGCCTCAGCCACCGTTTAATCATCAAACTAATAAAAATTAATTACCAAATTTTTACGCGATCAGCTGGTTTGATGTACATTTTGTCGCCTTCTTTAACGTCAAATGCTTGATAAAACTCAGGCATATTCGACAAGATACCGATCACGCGGTAATGGCTTGGTGAATGCGGATCTGTCATTAAGCGGTTACGTAGCTCTTCGTCACGGTATTTACGACGCCAAATTTGCGACCAACCCATAAAGAAGCGCTGATCACCGGTATAACCATCAATGACTGGCGCTTTATCGCCACCTAGCGATAACTGATAAGCAGTGAAAGCAACCGTTAGGCCACCTAAATCGCCAATATTCTCACCTAAGGTCAATTGACCATTAACGCTGGCATCTGCAAATGGTTGATACTCGTTATACTGTGCAACTAACTGACCAGTGCGCTCTTCAAACTGTTTAAGGTCTGACTCGCTCCACCAATCACGTAAATTACCATCACCATCATACTTAGCACCTTGGTCATCAAAACCATGGCCTAACTCGTGACCAATTACCGCACCAATTGCACCGTAGTTAACCGCATCATCAGCTTCTAAGTTAAAAAATGGTGGTTGTAAAATTGCCGCAGGGAATACAATTTCGTTATTCACCGGGTTATAGTAAGCATTGACTGTTTGTGGTGTCATGTGCCATTCAGAACGATCCACTGGCTTACCTAGCTTGTCAATCATATCGGCATAAGCCCATTCACTATGGCGAATATAGTTACCAACTAAATCATCCGCATTAATGCTTAACTGTGAATAGTCTTTCCAGTTATCTGGGTAGCCAATTTTTGGGGTAAATTTGTCGAGCTTTTCTTTCGCAGCAAGCTTGGTTTCTGGGCTCATCCACTCTAGGTTTTCTATTGCAACACCATAGCCTTTTATCACGTTATCAACTAACTCTTCCATGCGCGCTTTAGCTTCTGGCGGGAAGTTTTCTTTAACGTAAACTTTACCCAGAATTTCACCTAACACTTCGTTTGATGCATCTACAGCCTGCTTCCATAGAGGTGTTTGCTCTTCAACGCCGCGTAATGTGGTGCTATAAAAGTTAAAGTTTAAATCAACCAGATCTTTATCTAATATACCTGCGTAGTTACTTACTAAATGAAATTTAAGGTATTGTTGCCACGTTTCAAGGTCTGTCGTTTTATAAATATCGGCAAACTTTTCAAAGTAGCTAGGCTGACTAACGATAATATCTTGTACATTTACACCAGACGCTTTGAAGTATTCTGCAAGGTCAAACTCACCTGTTAGCTTACTTGCATCACTCACGCTCATCTTATTATAAGACTTTGTAGCATCACGACTTTCAACACGCGTCCACTGTGCATCAGCAATACTGGTTTCAAGTGCAATAATTGCTTTAGCAGCTTCATCGGCTTTTTCTACACCTGCGCGTTTTAGAACGTCAGCAATGTAAACTTGGTACGCGGCACGAATTTTAGTGAACTTTTCGTCGTCTTTTAAATAATAATCACGATCCGGTAAGCCAAGGCCTGATTGATACGCATATAATGCATTTTCACTCGAGTTCTTAGCGTCATTATTTACATACCAACCAAATGGCACCGCGCCACCTTGAATACGTATTTGCGCCATAAGTGTAACTAAATCAGACTTATTCTTAACACCATCAATAGCAGTTAACGGACCATTTAGCGGTGTTATACCTAATTCATCACGCTTAGCTTCATTCATGTAACTCTTAAAGAACGCACCTAGCTTATATTCATCAGTTCCGGCTTTAGCAGCTGTATTAGCAGCCGCTTGTTCAAGCACTGTTTTCATTGCGGCTTGAGAGTCATCATACAATTGTGAGAATGAACCGTAATTTGATTTATCGCCAGGGATCTCAGTCGTCGCCAACCATTGACCATTAATGTGATAATAAAAATCATCCTGTGCACGGACCGACTTATCTATATTTGCTAATTCAATACCTGAATTTAACTGCTCTGCTGGTGCGCTAACCACCGTGGCCTCAGGCGCTTTTGTTGATTCTTGTTTTTCGCCACAACCGACTAATCCCAAAGCAAGTGCAATACTTGCCGCAGTTAGAGTTACTTTTTTCATGACTATCTCACTTGTTAGTTATCGTTTAAATATTCACCACTCAAATAAAGTACTTCGATAGAATATTCGCTATTTCCATATTAAACTTGTTCAGTGCAACAATAAACCGATGAACCAAAACAAGCGCTTTTAATATGTAACAAAGTTTGTAAGCGAGGGTTTATCACTCGCAGTTTTAAGTTCACCACCGAGCAATGAAAGATATAGGTTAAAGGCAGAGACTAGCTCCATCTAACATCTAAATACAAAAGCGCGGCATAAAACCACACCTACACGCAATTAATTAGACATCAAAGTAAATTTAACACCGAGACAAACTTTAACACCCATAGGCGTTAAGCTTGCTGACGCAAAAACACTACATTTAAAACGCGGTGGCAAGCCACTCGCCTACAAGTAATTAATTAGACACCAGAGTAAAATTTAACACCCGTAGGCGTTAAGCTTGCTGACGCAAAACACCACGCCACATTTTGAAACGCGGTGGCATATTACGAAAGAGTAGATTAGATGTACTGGGATTAGTTTAAATATACACAATTCCAAAATGGATAATCACCCACACTTTTAACTAAGCCAGCCCTGAGCGGGTTTGCAACTATATATCTAGCTTGGTTAAGTAAATCTTCATCAGATCTAAGCTTGTGATCATAAAAGTTAGCTTGCCAAATTTTTCCGCTAGAAAGTAAATAACGGTTCAATTTAATCGTAGTAATACTTTTAAATTGACCAATAACTTTGGATAAATCATCAGTATCTCTAAGCTGAAATAGCCAATGCAAGAGATCAGGCATTAATGAAAAACAAATTGTCTTAAGGTTTCCCGAATGCGAAAAAAAATGTAACTCCCTCATAATTAAACAGCTACTATCAAAATCACAAAAAAGCTGCATTCTATTTTCAGTACAAATTGTAACTGAGTAATAATGATTAATTATCGAGCATCGCCCTTTAGTCCGCTTACTTGTATCAACCATTACTTTCCCTCAATTAACTACAAGTAAATATAGCAATTAATCGAGATCCCTCCAGTAGAGATTGAGCTTTCTTAATAAACAAACACGGAATTTTAAAACGCGGTGGCAAGCCACTCGCCTACAAGTGATTTAACACCGAGATAAACTTTAACACCGCAGGCGTTGAGCTTGCTGACGCACAAACACCGAAACAATATTGAATATCGCGGTGGCAAGCCACTCGCCTACAGGTAATTAATAAACACCAGAGTAAACTTTAACACCCGTAGGCGTTGAGCTTGCTGACGCACCAACACCACGCCACATTTTAAAACGCGCTGGCAAGCCACTCGCCAACTTAAATTTAAACATCCACTTTTATTTTTTCGATAATCTCTACGTTGGCGGCAGGAAAATTGTAATCGTCTAACTTATCAATCGCGACCCATGCACTTTGCTGACCTTCTGCGCCATGGGCTTGGCCGCTAAAATCAGTGACTAAATGCACGTCGAGTTTTACACATTTATCGCCATAATCATGCTCAATAACCATCAGCTCGCTTGAACTATTAATTGTTAAACCCACTTCTTCTTGAAGCTCGCGCTTTAGTGCTTCGAATACGGTTTCGCCAGCTTCTACTTTGCCGCCCGGAAACTCCCACAAACCACCTTGGTGTTTATCGTCAGGGCGCTTACAGACAAATAGTGTGTTATCTTCTTTGATAACCCCAACCGCTACATGCACAATTTTTTTATTCATCGTAATACCTTTATTAAAACCGAGCGGCATAAAGCCGCGCTTACAAGCAATTAATTAAACACCAGAGTAAAATGCAACACCCGTAGGCGTTGAGCTTGCTGACGCACCAACACCGAGCCACATTTAATATCGCGGTGGCAAGCCACTCGCCTACAAGTGATTTAACACCGAGATAAACTTTAACACCGTAGGCGTTAAGCTTGCTGACGCAAAAACACCGAAACAATATTGAATATCGCGGTGGCAAGCCACTCGCCTACAAGTGATTTAACACCGAGATAAAATTTAACACCGTAGGCGTTAAGCTTGCTGACGCACAAACACCGATACAATATTGAATATCGCGGTGGCAAGCCACTCGCCTACAAGTGATTTAACACCGAGATAAAATTTAACACCGTAGGCGTTGAGCTTGCTGACGCACAAACACCACATTTAAAACGCGGTGGCAAGCTACTCGCCTGATATTTAATCTTACAAACAAAAAAAGCGACGCAGGCGTCGCTTTTTAATTGTTAATTATAACATTTGGTTATTTTAACTTACCACAACACTGTTTGAATTTTTGACCCGAGCCACATGGGCAAGGTTCGTTGCGGCCAACTTTTGGCTCTGCGCGTGATGTTACGACTGCACCTTGAGGTGCTTCACCGCCTACGTGCTCAACTTCTTCATGTTGATATTCGCGAGGAGCATTTTCACTTTGGCGGTGTTGCTCTTCGATTTTTTCAACATCTTCTTCAGCACGTACTTGTACTTTACTTAAAATACTAACGACATCAATTTTCAGGTTCTCAAGCATTTCAGAGAACAATTCAAACGACTCACGCTTGTACTCTTGCTTAGGATTCTTTTGCGCGTAGCCACGTAAATGAATACCTTGGCGAAGGTGATCCATCGCAGCAAGGTGATCTTTCCAATGTTGATCCAAGCTTTGTAGCATGATTGCTTTTTCAAACTGACGAAGTACAGAATCGCCAACTTGTTGCTCTTTCTGTTTGTAAGCTTGCTCAACTGACTCTTCAATACGCTCACGTAACTTTTCTTCGTAAAGTTTGTTATCGTCAGCTAACCATTGTGTAATCGGTAACTCAATTAAGAAGTCTTGTTTTAAGCGCTCTTCAAGGCCCGGAATATCCCACATTTCAGCTAAACTTTGTGGTGCAATGTATTGGTCAATAGTGTTACCCAATACGTCGCCACGAATAACCGTGATCGTCTCTGAAATATCGCCTTCTTCAAGCAACTCATTACGTTGTGAGTAAACAACACGACGTTGGTCGTTTGCTACATCATCGTATTCAAGCAACTGTTTACGCACATCAAAGTTACGTGCTTCAACTTTACGTTGCGCGTTTTCAATGGCACGGTTAACCCATGGATGCTCAATCGCTTCGCCACGTTGCATACCTAGTTTACGCATCATATTAGTCATACGTTCACCAGCGAAGATACGCATTAATGCGTCATCCATCGATAGATAAAAACGGCTTGAACCGGCGTCGCCTTGACGGCCAGAACGACCACGTAACTGGTTATCGATACGGCGTGATTCGTGACGCTCAGTACCAATGATATGTAAACCACCAGCAGCAATTACTGCATCATGGCGAATTTGCCATGCTTCTTTAATCGCTTTAATTTGCTCATCAGTTGGGTTTTCAAGTTTTTCAACTTCGCTATTCCAGTTACCGCCTAACACGATATCAGTACCACGACCAGCCATGTTAGTTGCGATTGTTACTGTGCCTGGTAAACCAGCATCAGCAACGATGTCTGCTTCTTGGGCATGGAATTTAGCATTAAGTACGTTGTGCTTGATTTTTTCTTTACGTAAAAATTGCGATAAATACTCAGAGCTTTCGATTGAAATCGTACCCACCAATACTGGCTGGCCGCGCTCTTGGCAATCTTTAATATCGATTAGAATGGCTTCGTATTTTTCTTCTTGCGTTAAGTAAACTAAATCAGCGCGGTCTTCACGGATCATCGGCTTATTAGTTGGCATAACAACAGTATCTAGACCATAGATTGACTGAAACTCAAACGCTTCAGTGTCGGCAGTACCGGTCATACCTGCAAGGGTATCGTAAATACGGAAGTAGTTTTGAAATGTAATTGACGCTAACGTTTGGTTTTCGTTTTGAATTTTTACATTTTCTTTTGCTTCAACAGCTTGATGTAAACCTTCAGACCAACGACGCCCTTCCATTGTACGGCCAGTGTGTTCATCAACAATGATTACTTCGTTTTCTTTTACAACGTAATCAATGTCTTTTTGATACAGCTTATGGGCACGTAATGCCGCATAAATATGGCTAAGCAGGGTAATACTCGCAGCAGAATAAAGCGAGTCGCCCTCAGCTATCAAACCACGTTCAATCAGTAATTCTTCAACTTTAATTTGACCACGTTCAGTTAAATGAACTTGCTTGGCTTTTTCATCAATAGTGAAATCACCATCGCCTTCAATACCTTCTTCGTCTTCTTTCTCTTGTAACTCAAGAAGCGGAACTATGGTATTAATTTCAGCATACAGCTGCGAACTGTCTTCAGCGGGGCCGGAAATAATCAGTGGAGTACGGGCTTCATCAATTAAGATCGAGTCAACTTCATCGACTACCGCATAGTAAAGTGGACGTTGTACGCGTTCGTTAATGCTAAACGCCATATTGTCACGCAGGTAATCAAAACCAAATTCGTTATTAGTACCGTAGGTAATATCAGCGGCATAGGCTTCTTTTTTCTGTTGCGGCATCATACCCGGTACGTTACAGCCAACAGTTAAACCTAAAAATTCAAATAATGGGCGGTTAGTTTCAGCATCGCGCTTGGCAAGGTAGTCATTCACGGTAATTACGTGAACACCTTTACCCGTTATACCACGTAAGTATGCTGGTAAACTTGCGGTAAGGGTTTTACCCTCACCAGTACGCATTTCTGCGATGCGGCCTTGGTGTAAAACCATACCACCTAGCAACTGCACGTCAAAGTGACGCATACCATTTACACGTTTTGATGCTTCACGTACCACAGCAAACGCTTCTGGTAGAATGTCATCAAGACTTTGTCCGTTATCGTAACGCTCTCTAAACTCTGCTGTTTTGGCTTTTAAATCTTCGTCTGAAAGCGCTTCAAGTTGCGTTTCAAGCGCGTTGATCAGCGCGACCGTCTTTCTTAAATTTTTAATAGTGCGGTCATTGCGACTACCAAAAATCTTGGTAAATAAATTAGATATCATGATAAAACCGTTACAATGTGTTCTTTGCTAGCCGAGTATCAGCTAACCCATTTTTATAATTACTAATTAATAGATTACTCACACGAGCACATATTAATTAGCAATTTCGAGAAACGTTGTGAAATACAGCGTTCAATACGTGCGCTACTATACCAGACTCTGCGAAACATCAAACCATCGCGTAGTTAAGATATCAGTTTTCTGCAAGAAAATTTAAAATAAGCCGTAAACATAACTTTAATTAAGACTATAAAATTATATTAACTATGGAGATATGGAGGTGGATAAAAGAAAATCAAGGGGAGTATAAGAACTTAGGTTCTAGGTTCTAGGTTCTAGGTT
>NZ_VXCS01000034.1:0-41899 GCF_052850545.1 Pseudoalteromonas sp. 1181_04 | reverse complement strand
ACTCTCTAATCCCTACCTCAGTGAACTCGGCGCGCTCCGTGGTGAATAAATCACTAAAAACATTTTACCACCGAGAGCACAAAGGCGCTTCGCTACACAGAGGAAAGACCAGTAAAAAGGAAATATAAATCTTTTAACTCTCTAATCCCTACCTCAGTGAACTCGGTGCGCTCCGTGGTGAATAAATCACTAAAAAAATTTTACCACCGAGAACACAGAGGAATGAGAAGTAAAAGTAAAAATATAAACATATTAGCTCTCTAATCTCTACCTCTGTACTCTTCGTGGCCTCTGTGGTGAATTAAGTTATTTAGTTTTGTACCACCGAGGCGCTGCGCGCTACACCGAAGAAGGTAAAGTTAAGCCTAGCCCCTAGCAACCTATTACTTGCTCGCTAACCCAAACACTTCTTTCATAACTTGGGTTGTTTTAGCTATTTCATCTTCTGTAAGGGTTGGGTGGACTAAAAACATGATTGACGTTTCACCTAGTTCAACTGCATTTGGTAGGCGTGTTTCTGGGCGCCATGGGGTGTTGTCAAAAGCTTTTTCTAAATACACTTCTGAGCAGCTCCCCTGAAAACACGGTACACCACGCTCTACAATTACATTAACTATACGGTCGCGATCCCAACCAGAGGCCAATTGTTCAGGCTTAATAAACATATAATGCTTATATTCAGCGTGTTCAATGTATTCAGGAACCTCAACTAAACGGATACAATCAAAGCCAGTTGCGGCTTGGTCAAGTTGTGCGCCATACGTTTGGCGTTTTGCAGTCCACTCTGTCATACGAGTTAGTTGAATACGGCCAAGTACGGCTTGCATTTCGGTCATGCGCCAGTTAGTACCAAAGCTTTCGTGTAACCATCTAAACCCCGGTGGGTGTTCGCGGTTATAAATTGCATCAAAGCTTTTACCGTGGTCTTTATAGCTCCACATGGTTGACCATAGCTCTTTTGAGTTAGTGGTTACCATGCCGCCTTCACCGCCAGTGGTCATAATTTTATCTTGGCAAAAGCTCCACGCGCCTACATGGCCAATACTACCGACTGAGCGACCTTTATATTTAGCACCATGTGCCTGCGCACAGTCTTCAATTACATAAAAGCCATGCTCTTTACTCAGCGCCATTATTTCATCCATTTCAGCAGGCATACCGGCTAAGTGTACAACAATAACTGCTTTCGTTTTTGGTGTAAGTACCGCTTTAATACTTGCAGCTGTAATGGCTTGGCTATTTAAATCAACATCAGCAAATACAGGTGCTGCGCCAGCAGTTACAATACTTGAGGCAGACGCTAAAAAAGTTCGCGGCGTAGTAATAACTTCATCGCCAGTACCCACATTTAACGCTTTAAGCGCTATATCAAGCGCTAAAGTGCCATTACCAAGTGCGATTGCATACTCGCTACCTGCCCAAGAAGCAAATTCTTTTTCAAATTCGCGGCCTTCAGTACCCGTCCAGTAGTTAACTTTGTTTGACAAAACTACACGACTTACAGCATCAGCTTCTTCTTGAGTGAAGCTAGGCCAAGGAGAAAATGGGATATTTAACATATATTAATACTCAAAAAAGCCTTTCTTTGTTTTACGGCCTAAATGGTTAGCCCTAACCATTTTTCTTAGAAGCGGATGTGCTCTATATTTAGGATCTCCAGTTTCACTGTAAAGAGTTTCCATTATAGACAAATTAACATCATTACCAATTAAATCTGCTAACGCTAAAGGACCCATCGGATGGTGTGCACCAAACTTCATCGCCCGATCAATATCTTCTGCGGTTGCTATACCTTCGGCTAAAATACTCACAGCTTCATTGATCATTGGTATAAGCATTCGATTAACAACAAAGCCCGGAGCTTCTTGAACAACAACAGGCGCCTTACCTAAAGCTTTAGTTAAAACTTGTAGCTTATCGACTATTTCAGGGTTAGTTTCATGGCCTACAACTATTTCGACTAATTCCATAATAGGGGCTGGATTGAAAAAGTGTAACCCGATTACATTTTGAGGGTTAGGTAATACACTACCAAAAGCTGTAATAGAAAGAGATGATGTATTAGAAGCAACAATCACTGATTCATCTACAAATTCCGCAAGCTTAGAAAAAAGATCCATTTTAGCAACGAAATCTTCAGCAATCGCCTCTATAACCAAATCAGACTTAGATATTGTGGCAAGCTCTGTACAACAGAATACTTTCTCTATTGCTATACTTGACTGCTCAGCTGAAATTTTCCCTTTGCGAGCAAGTCTAGATATATTTTTTTCACAGGTACCTTTTGAAGCATTCGCTTTATCATCAGTTCTTGCGATTAAATTTACTCTTGAAATTTCATTACTCATACAAAGCACTTGAGCGATACCTGTAGCCATTGTGCCAGAGCCAATTATTGATACTTCCATTACTCAGCTATCTCCTTTAATTTCTTTGCAGGGTTACCAGCAAAAATCGTTCTTTCAGGAATGTTTTTAGTCAAAACGCCTCCCATACCAAGCATAGAGCCTTTCTGAAGATTTAAGCCTTGCCTAATTGTAGCACCCGTACCAACTTCAACTAAATCATCTAAGAATACATTGCCAGAAACAGCCGCCATAGGTGCAATAGTTATAAAATCACCAAATTTACACTCATGTCCAACTGTCACATTGAGATTTAAAATGTTGTGAGTACCCAGCTCTATGTCTGCAGTTAGTATGGAGCCTGCACAAATAATAGCGCCTTTACCAATGCTAACAGTATTCGAATACCTAACACTCGGATGGATCAATGTTGCAAAACTCGGCTTTCCTAATAGTTGCATTTTATTTAAAACAGCTTTACGCGTCCTAGGACTACCAATAGCTATTATGAACTCACAATCTAGAGAGTAATCTACCCAAGTGTCAACTGAACCTAAGACGTTTGCTCCTTGGACATCCGTACCATGTGTAGAAGTATTATCATCTAAAACACCTCTTACCTTACGGTTGCAATCATGGGCTAGCCAAACTACTTCTTTAGCAAATCCACCGCCACCAATTACTATAATTTCTTTCACTTTTTATCACTCCCTTTAAAAAGAGACATTGTCGCCTCACCATCAGCACTAATACCCTCACGAACAAATACTTTTTTTACCGTTAGGAGCAGTATTTTTATATCAAGCCAAAAACTTTGGTTATCTACGTACCAAACATCCAACTTAAATTTATCTTCCCAGCTAATGGCGTTACGACCATTCACTTGTGCCCAGCCAGTAATACCTGGGCGTACATTATGACGACGCGCTTGTTGTTTATTATAAAGCGGTAAATATTGCACAAGCAGAGGCCTTGGACCTACTAAGCTCATATCGCCTTTTAATACGTTAAATAAACCGGGCAATTCATCTAAACTTGTAGATCGCAAAAATGAGCCAAATTTAGTCATACGCTCATTATCTGGCAGCAAGTTCCCCTGCTTGTCTTTACCATCAAGCATGGTTCTAAACTTCATCATTTTAAATACTTTACCATGTAAACCTGGGCGGTCTTGAGTAAATAAAATAGGTGAGCCCAGTTTAAAACGAATCAGTAAAGCAACAATCATAATTACTGGCAATAAAGTCAGTATTGCACATAGAGCAACTAAAAAATCAAAAATACGTTTAATCATTAATAGCTTCCATTAAAGTTTTCTCTATCCGTGCGGCCATTATATCTCTTGAGAAGTATTCATACGAAAGCAGTTTGCAACTTTGAACGGCTTTATCGTACTCACTTTGATTATTTAAAAACCGAGAAATACTTGCAGATGCCTTTTCGTAATCGCTACCATCTAAAACTAAGCCACAATTATGCTCATCAATAAACTCTTTTTGCCACCCCGCGTAGTTAATTGCAATTGGGGTTTGTGATGCCAAAGCATCAAACAGCTTATTAGCAGAGTTATGCCACATCTCCTTTACAGGCCCAAATAAAGATAACGACAAGTCAGCAGCAGATAATAAATCCACTATTTCTATTTTAGGAACTGGCGGTAATATATAAAGGTTACGATTTAAAACCCCAGCTTTTTCTGCATCAGCAATCACTTGCTGTTTTTCCATACCATCACCAATAGCAACAAAGCATAAATTAGCATCAAGAGTTTGCGCTGCCTTCGCTAATTCAACGATATAGCCAACTTTATTGATTAGGCCAAAAGTACCAGTATAAGCAATAAGTTTACGACCATTAACAAACTTTAATTTAGTCTCTAAGTAGTTGCAGCCAACACTTTTATCAACATCAAATAAATCAGTATCACAGCTATTAGTAGCTAACGTGACATGCTCTGCTGGAATACCATGCCTTGTAATACCATCGCACATGCCTGGCGATAAACCAATAAGACGCTTAGAGTTCTTATAAGTGTATTTTTCTAACCAAGTAGTAATTTTAATAATCCACTTATTTTTTATAACGCCCGTTGCTACAGGTAACTCAGGCCAAAGGTCGCGCACCTCAAACACTAAAGGAACTTTTTTCAGTTTAGAATAAATTAACCCAGGGATTGCAATTGTCAATGGCGTGCTAGTAGCAAAAACCACATCAGCTTTGATCGAAAGCGACTTTAACGTAGACCTAATCGAAAAGTTTATAAACTTCAAAATTCGCTTTAAAAAGCTATCTTTATTTGAGTAATCAAGATGTAAAACATGCAATTTAATGCCGTCAATTTCTATAAAGTTCCAGCCATTGCGTAAATTATAATTATCAGAAAAGTAAGCCGAACTAGTAACAAAAGTAACAGTGTGGCCATTTTTAACTAATCGTTTCGCCATTTCGTACGAGCGCGTCCCCGCGTTTGATTCTGGAGTGGCGAAGTACTGGTGAAGATATAGAATATCCATTCTTTTATTATCCTAGTTTATGAAAAAAACCCTTAGTGAGTAATTTGAGGTTTTTCAAAAAATTAAATTCACTTTTAATAGTAAAAGTCCATTTAAAAATCAAAATCAATGCTATAGGAATAGAAAAATTCTTAAGGAAATAACCTTTTGCCTGTAAATTTTTAACGTAATCTACATTACGGTTTTCTGGTAAAGTGGTATGATAGCAAATAGTTTGGCTACAAAAATAAATATTAGCGCCTTTATCAAAGCTATCCAACATGAACTTATTCTCTTCACAACACGGTAACTCAGTGCCCAACCCTAGCTTTTCATCAAATTCTATTTTATTTTCTTTGATAAAGTTTACTTTTGCTATGATTTCTATTGACGAAACTTTTAAAGATAACAGACGAGTGAACTTTGAATAATCACCATAATTTTTATAATACTTTTCACGGTTTTCTAGAGAGCCAATTCTAATAAGCGCGATATCAATACTACTAGTTAAAGAGGAATCTAAGAAGGAAGATAACTGAATTTCATTTATTGAGAAATCATCGTCTTGAAACCACACCCACTCAGTATAAGTTTCTCTAATTGCAACATTCCTGCTTTTACTTAAACCTTTACTTGTAAGTTTAATAATTTTAATACCATCAACTAAAGCATTTTCATATTCATCCTCTAACTGTGATATAACTAAAAACTTTACCTTTTTTTTAGTGACATCACTTAAAGTATTTATTTTTTCTATAACAGCATTCCGCTGAGCTTTAACTGTAGATATGGCAATTGTTAATTTTCTCATTCATCCTCTTAAATAAAAATCATTTAACTTAAAAATATACCTATTAAAAAACAACTGTGCAACTTCAATTAAATTTACGTTTCAAACAGTTTCACAATTAAATAAATTCTGCTGTATTAAATTATTTTCAATAACAATTAACACAACTACCTTCAATAGAATCCATTAACAACACTTAACACACGTTCTAAAAAATTATTTTCTTTTATATCTTCTCCATCTCGCCCCTAAAGTGTAAAAATTTATATTAATATAGGTAGCTAGAGCTGTTTTAAAATTTAGTTTATTAACATTTAATATCAAATCAATAAAATTAAACGGTCCTTTTTCTAATTTTTTCTTCATAATGAACATTGACTGATTGTGTTTCTTTGACATATACCTTTTATGCTTATTTATAAATAAATCTAAAGCAATCAACCTATTATTGTTATTATTAGATATACGCTCCTGTTCATGACCTGTATGCCACACATAAGTAGCCTGTTTTATTTTTTTACATTGACCAAACTCATAGACAAGACGAGTCCATGTATCATAATCTTGAAAAGCGGGAAATGATTCATCAAAACCATTTATCCTTTGCAATCTTGATGTTAATGTAAAAACTTGATTGCCTACCTTGTTGTAATGAAGCAAACTGTCAAGACTAATTATTCCACAATCTAACGCATGCTCAATTACACAGCTCCCCGTATTTTCCAGTAAACTGCAGGCAACAAAAGCATATTTTTCATCAAAGGCTGCAAGCAAACTTTCAATATGAAGCGGCATAAACTCATCATCATCATCTAACCCTGTTATAAATACTCCATTTGCTTCAGCAATAGCTTTATTTCTTGAAGCACAAGCACCGCTGTTCTTTTCATTTTGATAAAACCGAATACGAGGGTCAGCTTCAGAAATGGCTACCAGATACTCTATTGTTTCATCAGATGAACAATCATCAACAACGATTAGCTCAAAATTTGAATATGTTTGAGAAAGTACTGAATTAACAGCCCGTTTTAAAAGCTCAACTCTATTAAATGTTGCCATATATATAGTGATTAAAGGTTTTTTTTGCATTAAAATTCTCTTATTATATTCAAACATCTTAACTTATATGAATTTAGATAATGTAATATTTAAAACACTAGATATAAATACGATAAATTATTATTCATTTTTTCTATATTTACTATCATAATACAAGCTATAAGGAGAAAAAGAAAATTCATACCTACCTTTACCTGTCAAAAATCTATCATCCCTCTCTTGCACTAAATGTTTTATCGAAATAAACCCAAGCCAAAGACATAATACAAAAAGAGATAGAAAATAAGGCTGACTTTTAAATTCTTTTTCATTAAAGACTTTTTCATAAAGTGTAACGTAAGCTACAACAGCAAATGTCATAAAATAAAGTCTATAAGCAATAGCAGTAAAAGAAGAGGAGAAGAATGCAACACTAAAAATCAATAAACTAAAAAACTGAGTAGAACTCTTCTTCTTATTGAAGAAAAATGCAAGCCATAAAAAACTCAATAAAATAGACACTAGAAAAGGAAAATCAAAACTACTTGTATCAAATAAATTATAACCTAAAAACTTGCTATAAATGTAATCACCAAAAAAAATTGTTACACATGCCCCAACACCAACTAACGCCCCCCCCATAAATATATAATATCTTGGTTTTAACTTCAAAGAGACTAGTAATACAGGAAATAAAACCAAAGCGCTAAGATGTGAGAGTAAAGCCAAAATAAAAAACACTATACTTTTTTTTCTACTCGTTGTTACTGTACGCATAGAACACAAAAAAAACAATAGGGCTAACGATGCTCTTAATACATTAAAATGATACTCTAAGTAAATAATCACAAGATAAATAGCTAAAAAAGTTGAGCGATGATACATTTTTTTTGTCGCATAAGATAACAAGACGGTCTGCATTAAAGAAATGAGAAGTAAAAATCCAGTAAAACCCAAAAAATCATCGAAGAGCAATTTATATGGGTACATAATTAAATATAAAATAGGTTCTGCTTTATTTAATTGTTCAAATAAACTACCCAAGCCAACCATTGAATCATATTGAAGCTGATAATTATATGTATCTTGCCCTACATCACCTCTCAAGCCCGCAACCAAGAAAATAACAGAAAAAAATAAGAAGTTATAAATCAAGCGGTACTCACTCCCTTTATTACTTGCAAGGTAAAGAGTAAAGAAAAGAAATATAGTCAAAGACAGATAAAAAATCATAAATTAAAACACACCCTATTTGAAGGCATAGAAAAATACAAAACCATTTTTTCAATAAAAAATGCAACACCAAGCATATATATTAACAACTTAAGGAAGACTACTATCCATTTCGAAAAACTCATTTAAAAAAGCCACTATTTTTACTAGATAATAGCTAACTTAACATGAAAAAACTAATTATCAGGAATTCAACATCATCTAGAATCTAATCGTTATATAAGGCGAAGGTTGAGGAACTTACAGTATTGAAGAAAGATATATCATCCCCCTCCATCTCAACTTAAATTTTTTTCAACAACAACCTAGGAAATCTGGTCACTTTTACCAATACCTCTTTTAAAATATCAAAATAACTTAATTTAAAAAATAAAGAACGAATATATCTACACCAATAATAATCAGCATAACGGACTGCTCCTATTCTGTTATAATATCGGTAAATCCAAAAAAATGTATTAATAATGTTATCTTTTTTATCATTCTCTGAAAGCATTGACCATACACCTTCACTATGGACTCTGTAGGCAGATGGCAGAATATCAACATGATGATGACTACCCCCATAGAGACCGAAGATAGATGTAATAAATGTATCACCATTTTTCACCTTTTCCCATTCAGGAATATCAGAGATATCAAAACGCCTAAACATCCAATTTAAAGTCAATAACCATGCTTTACCCAATATAAGCTCTTCGGCACTAAAGTCTCTTTTTTTTATATAAGGAAGTTTACTATCCTTTATTAAATTGCCATTATCATCAACAATCTTTGCATCATGACTTGTTATAAAAACCTCTTTATGATCTAGCAAATAACGTGCTTGAAGTGTTATTTTTTTATCATCTACCCAGTAATCATCACCTTCACAATAGGCAATAAAATCACCCTGACACATAGGTAAAATTAATGCCAATGGCTTTCTTCCTTTTGAATATTGATTTTCCTTTTGAAGTATTAACCTAATTATAGAAGGATATTTTTCTCGATACCTCTGAATAATAGTTTGTGTTTCATCTGTTGATGCATCGTCATGTATAATAATTTCAAATTTATAATCAGACTTTTGCGCAAGCATTGCATTTAAAGTATCTTCAATAAATAGTTCATGATTAAAAGTAATACAAATACAACTGACGTATACTTTATCTATATGTTTCCAATGAGACATAATCTCAATTTCTGATTCCGGAGCTACAAGTTTATTATCAATCATTTATTATTACCGGCTTGATATCTTTACTACACAACACATTCGCAGAGATTGTTGTCAGCATTTGGTTAGTTTTCATACCAGTACACCAATCAACGATTTGTTTGGGTATATTTGCACCAGCTAAGTGTGAGAATGGATATTGACCACCAAAACGAGCGTTCAACTCCAACACATAAAAATCACCATTTTTCTCTAAGCAGTCAGAATCAAGTACTGCAATATGACGCAATGTTTTTGATAACGATTTTCCAACCTCAGATAGTTTATCATTTTCTATCGTTATAGCCTGGTCAGTTTCCCCTGAGCGCATCGCTATTTTATGTTTACAGAAGGTCGTAACATACTCCCTATTTAAGTCGTTTATAACCTCAATACCGTATTCATCACTTTCTATACATTCCTGTATAAGAATCGCGTTATCAGCATCAGCGGCAGACTCGAATTTCAAATAAGATCCATTAATTTCATTACGTACTTTTTTGTAAAGTACTTGTAGCTCTTCTAAATTATCAGCCTTATAAATACCAATAGAACCCATTCCCCAACGCGGCTTAATAATTACGGGGTATTCAAGCTCTTTATTTTGAAGTGCTGTAACTGCTTCTGAAAATGAAATATACGTTGTCGGTGTTTTAATATTATGCTGAATTAAAAACTGATAGGTTTTCCATTTATCATTACAAATATCAATCACTTCAGGATCTGAAACAATTACATCGACACCAATATCTTTAAAACGTTGTTTATTTTTAGCTAGTATTGGTAAATCGATATCAAAAAGTGAGATAAGTACCGTTATTTTATTTTTTTTACAGTAGTTTATTAAATAATCAATGTATTCAGCAGAGTATATTTGTGGTGTTAATGTAAACGCATCTGCTTGTTGTAAGGCATACGTCTCAATACTATTTGCAGCAAAAACCTTACCGTTTAAAGATTTTAATGCTTCTTTAAAATAATTGACTAGGTAACTTCTACGCCCTACAGAGGTTAATAATATATTCATATTTCTTTTGTCGCCATTAAGTTCAACAATCCACCAGTGTGCCAGAAAAGTACATTACTACCCGGCTTCACCACTCCATTTTTAATATACTGCTGCATACCATACCATGCCTTCCCCGTATAAGTTGGGTCGAGTATTATTCCTGTTTGTTCAGCGGCTCTTCTAATTACACTTAGCTGCTCAGGATTAGTTTTTTCATAGCCTCCAGCAATAAACTGATCATCAAATACTATATCTGCTGACAATTGAGTATCTAGTTTATTAGCGTTAATAAACTCTAAAATCGAATTACTAATTGCTTCTAACCCACGAGGATTTTGCCGAGCAACACTAATACCAATAACTTGAGTAGCTGAATTTATTTTTTTAAAACCTAAATGTAATCCAGCTTGCGTAGCACCTGTGCCACTTGCGTGAAAAACATAGTCAAACAGCAGGTTAGATTGCGCGTGTGCTTCAAATGCGGCATCATAAAATGCTTGCGTGCCTTCTAAACAATGCCCCCCCCCCCAAATATAAAATGGTTTTAAACCTTGCCTTGTATGTTCCGCCATTTCAGCGTCCATCACTTTTGCAACCTCACTCATGTCGCAATACACAATTTTTATACCTAGGATCTGTAATAATTTTAAGTTACCACAAAAGTCGTTCGGCTCAGAGTCATGGATCACTATAGTACATTCAATTCCCAGCTCTTTGCAGCGAATAGCAGTGGCTCTTACATGATTAGATTGCGCCCCGCCACAGGTTACTACCGCATTGCAACCTTCTTCCATGCATTTAGCCAAAATATACTCAGCCTTACGGCCTTTATTACCTCCTCCTGAAATCGGGTATAAATCATCTCGCTTTATAAACAGATTTACACCTAAATAATTAATTTGCATTATTGGTGTTGCTGTTAACTTCATAGTAATTTCAATTCCATTTTTAAGCCTTTAACATTACTATCTTCATAATTGAATTCATTAACAATCAGAAAACCTACTTTTTTATATAAATGACTAGCTGGGCTATCGGCTCTTACGGTTAGTGACAGGCTATTAAATTGCTTAGATTTTAATTCTGCAATAGCAATCTCAAGTAATAGTTGACTAAACCCCTGCCCTCTAGAGTTTGATAATATAGCAATAAATGGGCAATAGGCTACTTTACTATCTAGATCATTCATATATACAGCAATTGCACCAACCAACTGGTTCTTCTTATATACTCCAAAAACAGTTGCAACCTTAAGTAACTTTAAAGCGTATTGTTCTAAATCTACTCGTGATGACAATGTTGGTGAAAAATCATCATCCACTTGATTTAAAAGATTAAAAAAGGATGATAAATCGCCCTCATTTAATAAATCAACCACAAATAACCTCAATAACTTTAATTTGCTCTTCTTCGGTTAAAGCATCATGAATTGGTATACACAGCACTTGATCAGAAATTAATTTAGCATTAGGAGTATCGCTAGCATAGCCCTTATAAAGTTCAAACTGAGTTACTAAAGGGTAAAAATATCGTCTAGCAAGAATATTATTTTCTTGAAGCTTTTCAAGTAACTCATCACGGCTTAAGCCAAACTCTGTTTCGTCAATTAAAACAGGATAATATGAATAGTTAAGCTCTAAAGAAAGATTGCTATCAAGTACTTTAATACCAACTATATCTCTGAATGCTTTATCGTATTTTTTGGCAATTAGTTTTCGTTTAGTTATCGACTCGTCAATTTTGGTTAATGCAACAAGCCCAAAAGCAGCTTGCACTTCATTAAGTTTTGCATTCATTCCACAAACATTTATTTGCGTTTCAGACTCAAAGCCAAAATTCTTTAATTGATCAATTTTCTTTTTTTGTTCTAACGTTTTGCAAACAACAGCCCCACCTTCAATTGTTGAGTAAGCCTTGGTTGCATGAAAACTCAAAATAGACAAATCGCCATAGTTTAAAACTGATTGTTCGTGCTCTTTAACTCCAAACGCATGTGCAGCATCGTAAATAACTTTTAAATCATGCTTTTTCGCGATAGTTTCAATTGCATTATTATCACAAGGCATACCGTATACATGAACAGGCAAAATTGCACATGTTCGTTCTGTAATAGCCGCCTCAATCTTTGTTGGATCTATATTAAAGGTGGTTGGATCAATATCAACAAAAACCGGGGTTAGGTTATTCCACTTTATTGCATGAGCGGTTGCGACAAATGTGTAAGGCGTAGTAATTACTTCCCCCGTAAGTTCTAGCGACTGCAAAGCGGTTATAAGTGCTAATGTCCCGTTAGAAAATAAGCTTATATGGGGTACATCAAGGTACTTGCATAGCTCATCTTCAAGCTGTTGATGGTAATGGCCGCTATTAGTTAACCATTTACGCTGCCAAATATCTTCAAGATAGGGGGTTAATTCATCTAAAGGCGGTAACAGTGGTGAGGTGACTGTTATTTTATCCATTTTTTAATTCAACCTTTTTTCTAAAAATCACATGTAAAATTTGTGTATATAAATCGTTTGCTGTCCAACGAATTAAACCAATGTAAATCAAAGGCATCACAGTTAGGTTAATAGCTAAATGAACTGTTGGGTTCGCGATATAGTTTGTTACCACATACCAAGATAAAATATAAGTAAGCAGCCCACTAAAGAGCACACAACCCCAGATGGGTAATAATGCAGCTAGTTGTTTAGTTGTTTTTAAACGACTAAACCGACCTGTATAAAAAGAATTAATAAAAAACGCAATGAATGAATGGATCAATAAGCCAATACACATAGCTTTGACCCCTAGGGGTATAGTAATAACTAGCATAACTGTTATTAAGCTTTTTTTTATAATCTCTAATTTTAAAAATATATCTGAGCGGCCTTTGACTTGCAGCAAATTTAAATTTATTGCATGTATTGGGTAAAGCATAAATGCCAAGCTTAATATAGATAACAGTTCAGCTGCAGGTAACCACTCAGACCCCAGTACAATACTAATAAATGGTTCTGCTGAAATGCTCAACCCCGCCATTAGAGGGAACACGACCAACGCAGCAAGTCGTAGAGTCAATAAGTAAGTATCTTCAAATTTATTAACATCATTTTGAATATTACTTAGCATGGGGTAAGTAACACGCTGTATTACTGTAGTCATAGTCATTGCAGGCATAAGAGATAGTTGATTCGCTTGAGTAAACAAACCAACTTGAGTCGCACTAAATTGCTTACCAATTATAATTTGGTAAATGTTTTTAAATACGGTGTCAATAAGTGATGCAGCTAATAATTTAGAGCCAAAGCCAAATAAGTAATTAAAAGAGTTTTTACTAAACCCCGTTTTTGGCAGCCAAGGATGAAAAACATTCAATAAAATAACCAAAAGAAGCGCATTCGATAATGCCTGGCCTACCAAAGCCCACACACCGTAGTCTAGTTCAGCCATATACAAGGCCACCCCACTACTGATAACAACGCTGAGTAATGACGCTTTAGCCTGTGTTTTGAAATCCATAGCAATAGTTAACTTAGCTCTTTGTACAATTGCAAAACTATTTATTACAATATTTAATGCAAGCACCCTCATTAAATTAACTAATTCTGGCTGCTCATAAAATTTAGCGACACTAGGTGCCGCAAAAAAGAGAATTAAGTAACAAAATAAACCAACAAAGATATTAAAGTAAAAGGCTGTTGAAAAATCACTTTCTGTACGCTCAGTATAACGGACCAGAGCAGCAGTAAAACCGCTATCTGTAAATACCTGGCTTACTGCAATAAATACAGCTAACATACCCACTAGACCAAACACATTTGGTCCTAATAGCCTTGCTAAAAATAGCATAACTATAAGTTGAATAGCTTGAGTAGCTAACCGTTCTATGGCACTCCATTTCAAACCATTGGCAGTGGATTTCATATATTTTTTAATAAATCGGCTAAATAGCTGCCATAGCCATTTTTAGACATTAGCTTAGCTTTTACTGCCACGTCTTCAGCCGTTAGCCAACCATTATGAAATGCAACTTCTTCTAAACAGGCTATTTTATAGCCTTGGCATCGCTCAATTGTTTCTACAAATTGTGCTGCTTCGAGTAAACTTTCATGGGTGCCTGTATCTAACCAAGTAAAACCACGGCCCAGCATTTCGACATTAAGCTTATTTTGCTTTAAATACATTTCGTTCAAGCAGGTAATCTCAAGTTCACCGCGATGAGATGGTTCAACTTTTTTCGCCAATTCAACAACCGAATTGTCGTAAAAATAAAGCCCTGTTACAGCAAAGTGAGATTTTGGTTTAGTTGGTTTTTCTTCGATTGATATCGCTTTTTTATTATGGTCAAACTCAACCACGCCAAAACGTTCTGGATCATTAACCTGATAACCAAACACTGTTGCACCTTGGCCGTTTTTTGCATTTTCTACAGCGTGCTTAAGCTTAGTGGTAAAACCTTGCCCATAAAAAATGTTATCACCAAGCACTAAGCATACGTCATCACTACCAATAAAGTCTTCACCCAAAATAAATGCTTGGGCTAGTCCATCGGGGCTAGGTTGCACTGTATAACTAAGCTCAATACCAAACTGTGAGCCGTCACCTAATAAGCGTTTAAATGAATCAATATCTTCAGGCGTAGTAATAATTAACACTTCGCGTATACCGGCTAACATTAACACCGAAAGTGGATAATAAACCATTGGCTTATCATAAATGGGTAATAACTGCTTTGATACACCCATAGTGATAGGGTAAAGGCGTGTACCAGAACCACCCGCTAAAATAATTCCTTTCACTTTACTCTCCTTGAGTTTTTGTGTTTATTTGACCAAGGCGTTCACGTTGATACGAACCACTTTGAACGTTTTGACACCACTGCTGATTATCTAAATACCATTGTACCGTTTTTCGTAAACCTGTTTCAAAGGTTTCGATTGGCGTCCAATTTAGTTCTTTACTCATTTTTGATGAATCAATTGCATAACGTCTGTCATGCCCTGGTCTATCATTTACAAACATGATTTGCTCAGCATACTTAGGTTTTTTAGGCACCAACTCATCTAAAATACTGCAAATTGTTTGTACAACCTCAATATTTTGCTTTTCATTGTGGCCGCCAATATTGTATGTTTCGCCTACTTTGCCTTCAGTCACTACTTTATATAAAGCACGTGCATGATCTTCAACATAAAGCCAATCGCGAATTTGGTCGCCTTTACCATAAACAGGTAAATCTTTGCCTTCAAGTGCATTTAAAATCACTAATGGAATTAATTTTTCAGGGAAATGATAAGGCCCATAATTATTTGAACAGTTAGTCACTATAGTTGGAAAGCCGTAAGTTCTTAACCATGCTCGCACTAAATGATCACTAGATGCTTTACTTGCTGAATATGGGCTACTTGGGGCATAAGAGGTTTGCTCTGTAAATAAAGGCAGCTCTTTATCAAACGCATTATCATCTTGTTCATCTGGATGTGGTAAATCACCATATACTTCATCAGTTGATATATGATGAAACCTAAAAGCTAGTTTAGCGCTATCATCAAGGGTATTCCAATACTCGCGAGCAGCCTCTAATAAGGTATAAGTGCCTACAATATTAGTTTGTATAAACTCAGCAGGACCAGTTATTGAGCGATCAACATGGCTTTCTGCGGCTAAATGCATTACAGCATCAGGGGTATGCTGTTTAAAAACACGGTCAAGCTCTGCGCGGTCACAGATATCAACTTGCTCAAATGTATAGCGGTCACTCTTTTCGATATGTTCTAGGGACTGTAAATTACCAGCATAGGTTAACTTATCTAAGTTAATAACTGAGTCACTGGTGTTTTTAATAATGTGGCGAGTAACAGCCGAACCAATAAAACCAGCTCCACCTGTAACGAGAATTTTCACAATCAATCCTTTATTAGTTTAAAAATCAGATAGCAATTTAGTTATGCTACTGTATCAAGTCCTAAATTAAGCCAGAGTCAGGTCAAATATGAAAGTTAATACCTTCTTTTCTGAATGGATCTCTATGGCTAACCTTTACTTTAAAGCGTGGCATAATGCCCTGCTTACAAAACATTTTACCACAGAGGCGTTCGCTACACCGAAAACCATTCGTGGCTAAAGCCGACTCCTACGTGTTCTGTGTGGTAAGCCTTTTACTTTAGTTACAACTGCGCGGCATAAAGCCCGACTTACAAAATAAGTTCTACCACCGAGGCGTTCGCTACATCGAGAAAAGCTAGATAAAGTTAATTTATTAGCTCTCTAATCTCTGCCTCCGTGAACTCAGTGTCCTCTGTGGTGAATTTACTTAATTTTTTTCCACCGAGAGCACCGAGGCGTTCGCTACACCGAAAAACCATTCGTGGCGAAAGCCCGAAAAAATCATTTACACAAAAATAAGGGAGCTAGAATAAATGAGAAGAGATTAACGCATGCTTTATAACTTTTCTTAAGAGCAATGACCTTTACTTATTTGTACATATCTTAATTAAAACTGCGCGGCATAAAGCCCGACCTACAAAACATTTTTACCACCGAGGCGTTCGCTACATCGAGAAAAGCTAGATAAAAGTTAATTTATTAGCTCTCTAATCTCTACCTCCGTGAACTCAGTGTCCTCTGTGGTGAATTTACTTAATTTTTTACCACCGAGAGCACCGAGGCGCTTTGCTGCACCGAAAAACCATTCGTGGCTAAAGCCGACTCCTACGTGTTCTTTGTGGTGAGCCTTTTACTTTAGTTACAACTGCGCGGCATAAATCCCGACCTACAAAACATTTTTACCACCGAGGCGTTCGCTACATCGAGAAAAGCTAGATAAAAGTTAATTTATTAGCTCTCTAATCTCTACCTCCGTGAACTCAGTGTCCTCTGTGGTGAATTTACTTAATTTTTTACCACCGAGAGCACCGAGGCGCTTCGCTACACAAAGAAAATCATTCGTGGCTAAAGCCGACTCCTACGCATTCTCTGTGGTGAATCTTTTACTTCAGTTACAACTGCGCGGCATAAATCCCGACCTACAAAACATTTTTACCACCGAGGCGTTCGCTACATCGAGAAAAGCTAGATAAAAGTTAATTTATTAGCTCTCTAATCTCTACCTCCGTGTCCTCTGTGGTGAATTTACTTAATTTTTTACCACCGAGAGCACCGAGGCGCTTTGCTACACAAAGAAAACCATTCGTGGCTAAAGCCGACTCCTCCGCATTCTCTGTGGTGAACCTTTTACTTTAGTTACAACTGCGCGGCATATAGCCCCGTATACATTTGAAGCCAAAGGTTTTAGGTGCTAGTTACTTCTCTTGCACCTATTTAACCTTTTTGTCGCGATATAAAATCGCTGCTTCGTTTTACTTATCCGATTTATATTCGTAATTGTAGTAACCGTAATAGCCGTATGCATTACTGGCTTTTTTTAGTACGCCGTTGAACACTACACCTTTAACATCAGCGCCATTTTGCTCAAAGCGATTACGGGTAAGTTCGATCTCTTTAATATGGTTTTGTCCAAAACGTGTTACTAATAAAGTAGTACCGGTATGGGCGCTAACTATTGCCGGGTCGGTCACCGCTAAAATAGGTGGTGTATCAACAATTACTATATCGTATGCCGTCTTCTGCTTGAAAACAAAAATACTAAAGTTACTGTGCATCAGTAACTCTGATGGGTTTGGTGGTATTTGCCCACGAGTAATAACACTCAACCCTTCTACAGTGGTTGGCTTGGTTACTTGCTCAAGGTTTAAACGCCCAGATAGGTAATCACTCAAGCCATCATCCCACTTTAAGCCAAACTGGGTTTGTAAGTAGCCTTTACGCATATCGGCATCGATTATCAGTACTTTTTTACCGCTTTGAGCCAATACAGCAGCTAAGTTAACTGATACAAATGATTTACCCACACCGGGGCTTGGGCCGGAAATAGCAATTAGGTTATTTTTAGCCTCCATCATCGCAAAATGTAAACTAGTACGCAGGCTTCGCAGTGCCTCAATTGATAAATCCGCAGGGTTATCAAGCGCCAATATAGATTTAGGTTTATTTGCTTTGTTTTTAAGTGATTTACTAAACCCAGTGAGTTTATCTTGATAATCTGAGTACGGTACGCTGGCATATACTGGCAGGCCAATTGCCTCAATCTCATTTGGATCTTCAACGCCTTTGTGCATTGCTTTTTGCACTAGCACAATTGCAACAGCTAACATACCACCGAGCATAGTAGCCATTACTACTATCAAGGCTTTTTTAGGCTTAACAGGTTTTGAGGTATTCACCTCTGCAAAATCAATAATACGTACGTTACCGACTGTACCTGCACGCACTATATCAAGCTCTTGGGTTTTACTAAGTAAAAGTGTGTATATTTGGTTACTTACTTCTACGTCGCGTTTTAAGCGCAATAACTCTTGTTGAGTCTCTGGTAAATTACCTACTTCGCCAACTAATTCTTTTTTCTGCTCATTAACAGCGTTAATTTGCTCAATTAAGCCTTGGTACGTTGGGTGGTCTTTTTTAAACTTACGGCTCATTTCAAGGCGCTTTAACTCAAGTTCTTGCAGTTTAGTTTCAAGCTTTACTACTTGCTCTAATACGCCTTGCGTTTCAAGGGTAATATTGATTGATTGACGTTTAATTTGGTAATCGTTAAAACGTTGCTCAGCAAACTCTAACTGTTTTTTAATTTCTGGTAATTGTACTTCCAAAAACTCAAGGGATTTTTGCGCTTCGGCTGAATTGCGCTCCACGTTACGGCGTACATATATGCCCGCTACTTTATCAAGTACTTTTTCAGCATAATGTGGTTGTTCGCTCTGTAGGCTCAAGTTAATAATACCGGAGTCTTTGCCCTTTTCGCTGGCACCAATCGCAGCCTGTAAATCTAATATCGTATTTAAACGGTCTTTGCGCTGTATTGTAAACTCAGTACCGACACGGGCGTTTAAACTACGTATCGTTAAGTTAAATTTACCATTAGTGAGCTCTTGCCCTACTTTACCCGCTAATATTTGTTCACCATCTTCATTTAGTAATACGACTGCATGATTTTCTTGTGCTACTAAGGTAAAACTAGAGCCAACAGCTAAAGGTGGTACATCGAATCTAAATACATCAATGCTCTCACCACCCCACGCATATGAGCTAGCGCCAAAACTCGGCTCTGCTAACTCACCTTCGCTCATAGGGCTAAATTTACGAAACGCACGGCTACCTATAAACGGGAATAATTTGGGCTCTGCAATTACGTCAAGGTGCAAGGTATCTACCGCTTCGCCAATGACTGAGCGTGATTTTAGCAGTTCAATTTCTGTTACCGCAGCTGAGGTACTTTCAAACATACCCGACATATCGTCAAAACCAGGCACTGAGCCACCGCTTTCTTCAACTTGAATCATCGCCGTTGCTTGATATACCGGGGTCGAAAACACCGCATAAACCACACCCACAACCATAAACAGAGCTGTTAAGGCGATTATAAAATATTTACGATCGATCAAAGCTCCAAAAAGTGCCATTAGGTCAATTTCTTGGCTTGCTTGTGCCTGTTGTTCAGACAACCGATTTTGTTTGTTTGCTGCTAATGCAGTGGGCTGAGCATTCATGTACTAGCCTATCCTTATAAATACTTTTGCCAAGCGCTACAGGCGCTGTCGATTAATGCATAAACGTGTTCAAACGCTTCAAGACTCTGCCTATATGGATCTGGCACTTCTTTATCATCCAACCATTTACCGAGTAAAAAGGTTTTGCCGCGCGCTTCGGGGTAGCGACTACACAGGTCAGTTAAGTGGCGTTGTTCCATCACTAAAATAACACTGTTTTGCGCAACTAGGCTTGATGTTAACTGCCGACCTTGGTGCTCGTCCATGTTTATACCATTCGTTGCAGCAATCTGCTTTGCTGTCGCGTCGGCGGCTTTACCTTCAAGTGCGGTTAAACCAGCAGACGATACTTTGATATTTTTACCTGCTAATTTACTTTTTAATACGTATTCAGCCGTTGGGCTGCGGCATATATTGCCTGCGCACACCACTAAGATAGAATCAAACATTATATCTCCTAATTAGTGCCCAAATCATCAAAACGCTCAACCGTCGCAATTGATGGTAATAATAAACTTATTACGCGATTCCAACGAGCAAGTGGTGCAGAAGTTACATACACAATATCGTGTGGCTGTAATTCAAATTGCTCAGCTAGCACTAACGCTGCTACATTTTTTGCATGCAGCTGATATACATCAGCAATAACACCATCGGTTTCAAGGTTACGTTTACGTAGCACAAACACACCATTTGCATCGGCGGTGCTTTCGTTTAAACCACCGGAGTTGGTTAGTGCTTCAGCAAGGTTTAAACCATAACGGTTTACATCAACTGAACCCGCTTTTTTAACATCTCCTAAAACAAAAACACGCTGTAAGTCATTACGGTTTACATGCACTATATCGCCATGCTGTAATAAGCGGTTTTGTGAAATATCGCCATGCGCATAAAAATCATCAAGCTTTATTACTTCTGTTTTGTCGCCACGAGTAAACGTTACTGTGCGCCAATCAGCATTCTCAGTCAGTCCGCCTGCTTGATTTAAGGCATCAATCAATGTGAGTGGAGTTTCGGTTACTGGAAATATACCAGGCTTATTCACTTCACCTGTTACGTATGTTTTTTGGCTGCGAAAACCAACCACTTTAATATCAATTTGAGGGTCTTCAATCACTCGACTTAAGCGTTTAACTAACTCGCTGTGTACTTGTTGTACTGTTTTACCTGCCGCCTGAATATTCGGCGCATAAGCGTAAGTTATGGTACCGTCTGCTTGCACGCGAAAACCATCAAACTCTGCGGTACGTTGTACTGCAGCTGGTATGGTTAATTCTGGGTGATCCCACACACCAATAGTAAGTACATCACCTACACCAAGTATGTATTCGTAATTACTAACGTTTAAACCATCAAGGCTCGAAGGTGGCTTAGTTTTTTTGCGCGATTGTTTTTGCTGATAAATTAAAGATGAGTCAATAATTTGAATATTTACTTTTTCAAGGTCTTGTTCAAGGTTTTTTGTTTGTTCACCCGATTCGATTCCTTCGAAATGGCTACCGGGGATGATTGTACAACCTGTCATTGTTAGCAACGTGAGTGATGCTACAAGTGTTTTACAGCTTAGCGCCATTGTTTATTCCCAAATAATATTAAATTCTAAAACTTTCAGCTTATTTTAAATAATTTGCTGTTATTTTTGCTGGCTAATTAAAGCATGGCTACCCTTGCTTCGCAAGGTTGACTGCACGTTTAGTGTGCAAGCAGTTAACTTTTTTGTTAATTTAGTTAAAAGCTTCGGGCTTCGGGCTTCGGGCTTCGGGCTTCGGGCTTCGGGCTTCGGGCTTCGGGCTTCGGGCTTCGGGCTTCGGGCTTCGGGCTTCGGGCTTATCAAGTATTTTTGATGGTTTTTATTAACTTGCCAAGCATTTTCCCAATTATTTCACATTCTTCGAGAATAAGTTCAGACTGCGTGTGACTAATATAACCCAATTCAAATGCAATCATAACCTGAGTTTTTAACTCACCTATAGAGCCTTTAGCTATACCTAAAAACCGCGCTTTTTCTTTTTCAAAATCTCTTTCAAAACCCTCTGCTATATTACTTGGCACTGAGACAGAGCATCTGCACATCTGATCTTTCAAACCGTAATCACGTAAAGTTTCAAATGTACTATAAATTAATAAACTAAGCCTGAAAGCCCTTTGCCAAACTTCTAAATTTTCATATCTCATGACCAATCCATGTTGATTTGCGGCGTGCTGAAAATAATTTGACAATAAAAAATGTTTTGAAGTTTCAAAACCCATCTGTTCAATCCTAGGGCACAAACTATAAAACAACACCATACTGCTCGTATCACGATGCTCATAACCCGTAGCTTAATCAGGCACGCTTCCGCCCCTAGGTTACAGTTCCTACGTTCTGGTCAGTTTAATTCAAATTGTAAAATACAAGACCTTTCGCGGTAGCAAGCCACTCGCCTACAAAACTGTTTTTACCACCGAGAGCGCAGAGATGCTTCGCAACACCGAGAAAACATTTATGAAGCCCTTAGGTTAACTTATTATTCCTTCCTCTGTAATTTCGGTGTTCTCTGTGGTGAATCTTTATTCTTTTCGGGCCAAAGCCGGCTCATATGAAAACCATTTTTATCACCGAGCACTGAGTAAATCTTTCGCGGTGGCAAGCCACTCGCCTACACGTAATTAAACACCAGTATAAAATTTAACACCGTAGGCGTTAAGCTTGCTGACGCGTGTTAATTAGGTCATTGTCACTTCCCTAGTGCCTTTAACCTTTAACCTTTAACTTAAAACTTTTAACTTACTTTTCTTACGTCGCTGTTATCTACGCTCATTTCTATTTGTTTATTTAGTAGGTTGACTAACAATATGCTGCGCATGTCGCCGTCTGGCTCTTTAAATATTGCTTGTACGTCTTTAAATGAGCCATTATTTAGGCACACTAAATCACCGGGTTGCGGTAAATTATTACTATCTTGGGCTAGCTCGAAATTTTTTAATTCTTTGATAAGTTGTGCAGGTACTAATTGATACGACGCACCATACGACACAAAACCACTAATACCGCGGGTGTTTTTTACCGCAGCAAAGTTGCCGGTGTGGGGATTTAAGCGAACAAATAAATAATTAGGAAACACAGCTAATTGCTTAAAAGTACGACGACCCTTAATTAGCTGTTGTTTTTGTAGCTGAGGAAAAAAAGCTTCAATCCCTTGGTTTTGTAAATTAACTTGGGCACGAGCTTCTTGCCTTGATTTACAAAATAATAAGTACCAACTATCCATATCAATCCCTAAAATAGTGACTTTGCGTCTAAGAACTGCATATTCTTATTTCAGACGCGGGGGATTATACGTGCTACTTTAGGGTGATGTCTATAAAAAAACCGATTAAAACTTTTCAGACTCAACCTCTGTTTTTTATTAATCAGTTGCCTAAACAGTTATGGTCAATATTTTCACTATAGATGGCGGTTTTAGAATTTACTCTACACTAAAAACGTTATTGCTTTAGCACATCAGCACTAAGGCACTTTCAAAAACTAAAAAATTGTTTTTTGAAAGTGCCTAAAACATTTCTGTAAATAACCAACATTCAATCTGAAGTTTGTTGATACTTCTCTAAATAAAACCACAAAATGAGTTGCACTAATAAAAGAAGGGCATAAGCAACATTTAGCGCCAAAGCTATTCCTACACCATTATTTAATGGTATTAGTAAATATGAAAGAGTTAATACCGTTATGGCCCATAAGAAATTTAAAGCAAAACCAAACCATGCTTTATTATTTGCAGGCCAATAACTACCAAAAGCGGCATTAAGAGAATATAGAATAACGCATGGTATCAAGTAGTTAAATATCTCTCCAGCGCTAATAAAGTACTCTTCCCCAGCAAGTTTTAATATCAGGCTTTTGCATATAAACAAAAAAGCTACGACCACGACTGAGAAAATCAGATTAGCAGCCATGATATCCATGACCTTTACATTCCCCCCCTTCTTAGAAAGGGTTGATATGTAATAACCAGACAAGGAACTAGGAATAAAAATAGCCACTAAATAGACCTGATAAACCCAAGAGAAGTAAGCAATTTCCTCTTTAGAGCTGTTAAACTCATTGAGTAAACCTAAGGTGATTGTTATTGCAGGAGCAACCATCATTGCACCAAGGATAGAAGGCGCACTTAAGCTTTTAAAAATTTTAAATATACTTTTATCAATATAAAAAAAGAACCGCCAACTAACCTCTAATTTAGATTTAAAAAACAGCTCATAAGTACCGAATGCATTAAAAAGTAACCTAAATACAGCAACGGCAAGTAAACCACCGATTACTCCATACGCATCGATTAAGTAAATCGCGAGCGGCAAAAATATTACAAAAGTAGCAATTGAGTAGAAAAATAGCGTTTTATATTTTGAGGAACCATAGAGAGCACCTTCATAAACCCCACTAAACCCAATCAATACCATCAAAGCAACAAATAGTATAAAAAAACTATTATCTGATGATATACCAACAAGCTCACTTTTAAGATAAGGCAAGGTCAATAAGAACAACCCCAAAACCAACAAGAAAGTGAAGCTAATGCTTGCACATAACGTTTTGCTTTTGAGGTTTACATCATCAGAATATTTTGAAAAAACTGTGTTTGTAGTAACGGAACAGCCGAACGCTACAAATGTCGCTAAGCTTGATACGATGCTAAGTAAATATGAAAACTCACCAAACTCGCTCCCTGTTAATAATTTTACGGCTATAAAATTTATTAACAATAAGGAGCCGCGCGACACAACCCCATAGCCGACTGAGTAAACTACATTTAAATTCACACTTCACACCATTAGCTTATTAGAGCGTATTTGAACCTGACAGAACATCGCAGATGCGTTGGCATGCTTGGCCATCACCATATGGATTATGAGCACGACTCATTTCTTTATATGCTGCATCGTCAGTTAACAGCTCATTCAATGCGGAAGTAATTTTTGTTACATCAGTACCAACTAATTTTACTGTACCAGCGTCTACTGCTTCTGGGCGCTCTGTGGTATCCCGCATAACAAGTACAGGTTTACCTAAGCTTGGGGCTTCTTCTTGAATACCACCTGAGTCAGTTAAAATTATGTGTGAGCGATTCATTAAGTATACAAATGGCAAGTATTGTTGCGGCTCTATTAAATGTACGTTATCTACATCTTTTAATATACGCTTTACCGGTTCTTGTACGTTTGGATTTAAATGTACTGGGTAAAGTATTTGCGTATCTGGATGAGTTTTAGCTGTTTGCGCTAATGCTTCACAAATACGCTCAAATCCGCCACCAAAGCTTTCTCGGCGATGGCCTGTTACCAAAATAAGTTTTTTACTTTCATCAAGCATTGGAAATTGTGACGCTAATGTATTACTTAGCCCTGCATCACCTTCTATTTGCTGCTTAACCAGTAAAAGTGCATCTATAACCGTATTACCGGTTACAAAAATATTTTCATCTGCATAATTTTCTTTTAGAAGGTTCGCTTTTGAGGTGTCGGTTGGCGCAAAATGAAATTTTGTTAATGCACCTGTTAATTTACGATTACCTTCTTCAGGCCATGGTGAATAAATATTACCGGTACGTAAACCCGCTTCAACGTGACCAACTGCAATTTGCTCATAATATGCCGCTAAACTCGCTGCAAATGTTGTTGCTGTGTCGCCATGAACAAGTACAACATCTGGTTTAAATTCTTTAAGAACTGGCGTCAGTTCTTGTAAAATACGACTTGTTACTTCTGGCAGTGTTTGCCCTGCTTTCATTAAATTTAAGTCGTATTCTGGGGTGATTTTAAAAAGCTCAAGTACTTGATCTAGCATTTCACGGTGCTGTGCCGTTACACATACTTTAGCTTCAAAGCGGCTATCATTAGCCAATGCATGAACAAGAGGTGCCATTTTAATGGCTTCTGGGCGAGTACCAAATACTGTTAATACTTTCACTTTTGAATCACTTTTTTAATTAATGGATTAAAAATCTCATTTACATTTAAACCCAATTTATCTGCATATAACTGACAAACCTTTTTAGTTCGATCATTTATATCAAAATCAGATTCGATTTTATTCCGCGCGTTTGTTGCAAGACGATCAGCGAAATCAGGATCATCTAATAGCTTTTCAAGACATTTAACTAGACCGTCAACATCTTTGGGCTCAAATAATAGCCCATCAAACTGATCTTTTACTAGGTGGTTATTCCCTTGAATATTTGAAACCACACATGGCAACTTTGTTGACTGTGCTTCAAGGATCGCTAAGGGCATTCCTTCCCATAATGAAGGTAATACAAATACATCAAACTCACGCAACTGCTCAGCAATGTCATCCTTCCAACCAAGCAACCTTATATGCTGTTCAGCTTTCGCTTCATTGATTATTTCTTTCAATGAAACCTCTAGCTCACCACCACCTATAAATCTAATTTCAAAATCACTTCGACGAGAGAATAGTTTAACTCCAGCCTTAGCCAAGGTAATTGGATCTTTCTGCGGCCATAAGCGACCCACCATACCAATAACTTTTTTATTATTTTGGGCATTGCCAGCTGCAGGATAAAACTTATCCGTGTTAACCCCGTTAGCGATAACACACACGTTAGATTCTTTAGTTTTTAATTGATTAACTGCTATATCTTTATCATCTTGATGTAAGCAAATTACCTTATCACTAAACTTACTTCCCACATACTCCATTATAAAGTAGAGAGACTTTGCAAATTTGCTCTGCGCTGCTGGGAATGAAAAACCATGTACAGTATGAACTACCATTGGTACACCAGCTAACTTTGCAGCAATACGCCCCAATACACCTGTTTTCGATGAATGGGTGTGCACTACATCGAACTTTTCTTGTCTGCATAATCGATATAATCTATAAAACGCTTTCAAGTCATTAATTAAGCTAATTTCACGAACTAACGAGTCTATAAAAATTGACTTAATACCAGCGCTCTCTGCATACTTAGTTAGCTCACCGCTTTCTTTGTAAATTAAATACCTGTCAACACTTTGATTGTCCAAACGAATCAACTCTTCAAAACTAACTCGCTGAACACCAGTCATTAGTGGTAATAATTGCACATGAGCAATCTTCATTTAATTTCTCCGTCAACATTGGGAGGCTTTGTTACCCAATGATACATAAATATAAGTAAAGGAACTAAAAAAGGGTAAAAATTTTGCCTATAACGTATTGCTGAGCCTGGATTAAATATTCCAAATGGGTAATGAACAAGCAGTAACCAAAATAAGCTAAAAAATAGAACTCCAAATGCAATAAAGTTGAATTTATAAGATAACAGTCTATAAATTTGTCCAAGGTACAAAAATGAAAAGACGAGCATTATAACAAGGCTTTCAAGGAAAAACACAGCCCATACAGGCCTAGCAATAGTTTCATTTATTGTAGGCCCCCAGAAGCTAATAAACATTCCATATAACATACCTCTAAAAAAGTCCCCTTCGTTCACAAAGTAAATATTTTCTCTAGTCGATTTTGCATTTTCAGGATCAAAATGAGAATACATATTGAGTGTAACTAGATCGATATACTCACTAACTGAAACAAGCAACATGAATTGCACTGTAAACATACACAAGAACAGTAGTATAGAAAGGTATGCATTTAGCCTAAACTTAATCAACAGGTATAAATAAACAACTACACTAATAATGGCAACAAAATACTGAGGTTTGAAAATCAATAAAAGATAACAAAAAAATAAAAATGAAATTTTGCTTATTTCATCCCTTTTATCGATCATATTAATTATTATGACTGCAAAGTAACTCATAAACAAAACTGCAACAGCTTCTTTTGAATGTATTGATGTCCAAATCAAATATGATGGCATTACGTTTAAAAGAATAAATAAATACAACAACCATTTATTATTAAAGACACTTCTCTTTTTTAGCGCATTAAAAGATACTGCAACCCCAATAAAGCTTAAAATCATAGCAGGCAAATGGTACAGTGGCGGCTGAAGGTATTTGACAATAGCTCCGCTAAGCTCCATCAATGCCGTTGATGAATAGAGTAAAGATGAACCAAAGGTAATTGTTGATTCTAAATATCTATGACTATCACCTAATTGAGAAACTTTTGAATAGCCAAACTCTGCTACAAAAATAAATAAAAATTTAATTATAAACAGATAAAAAAGCACCGCATTTTGTTTATAAGATATTTTCATTTTTTAATTAAGGCAAGGTAAGTAGGTTTTAAGTATTCATCAAAATAATTTAAATAACGGTTTTTCCAACATTCGCCAGCGTTCTCACCTAACTTTTGAATACTTTCACTGGTTGCATCATGTTCCAACCAGTTTAGTAATTCATTTAAATCATTAAATGAGTCTCCGATAACCCAACCGCTGTTATTTAATTCAACTTTCTCACCTGGAGGTGTACCTTTTGAGGTGATTAGTGGCCTAGATAAAAATAGGTGCTCATAATACTTGTTTGGTGAAGCATAAATATGGTTTGGATTCGATAAGTAGTACAAACCTAATAATATGTCACAGCTAGACATGATCTCTATTGCTTTTTTGTGATCGACAGAACCATAGAAAAAAACATTATCATTTTTAGTTTCTTTAAATAGTTGTTCACACCCTCCAAAACCGGCTATATGGAGCTCTAAACCTCTTCCCTCAATAGCTTTGAGAATATTTTCTAATCCGCGACAGTGCGATTCTAGTACACCTACGTAGCAAATTTTTAGAGGCTTTTTTGCTGCAGGCTTTTCATTACACAAAAATTGACTATTTGGAACATTCTCAATTATGTGAACATTATTTTTAGATGAAAAATCATGCTGTTGTACTCTTTTATCATCAACTAATATAATATTATTTGCGTACTTTGCAACTATAGATTCTAATTTACAAGATGCCAAGCGAGTAAAACCATTCAGATTTCGTGAATCGGCAAAATGATCATACACTTCATATATATACTCTGATCTAAAAAACAATTTAGCTAGCATAGCCATGATACTTGTATCTAAATCGACAGCATGAATTATAGTAATTTCCTTTCGGTTATTACGTATATAATTTAATATAAATTTAAACCATCCTAAGTAGCCAAGGAGGCTTTTTAACTTAGCGCCATAGGTAGCTTTTTTTGTATAAAAAGTTGTATTTTTTTGCTTTTCAGGAACGCGATTACGAGGCCAATAGAGAACATGATATTTAATGTTCTCTTGTTCAAGTAAAGAAATATATTTGTTAATTCTTGAATCGAATTTAATGTCAGCCGATCTAAGCAATAAAATCATTTTTACCTACAGCACTTATCTAAAAGCAATTTCAAGTTTTTTGTATACACCCAGGCATGCTGAATAAAGTGACAATAAAATAGAAAAAAACCACAAAATATTAATAGTGAAAACCACTCTGGTGCTAAAAAATATTCGAAACTTAAACCAAGTAACATGAATAACGTGCCAAAGGTCACAAGCACTAATAATGCCTGTCTATCACTAAAGCCTAAACGCATAAATATATGGTGTATATGATCTCTATCTGCTTTGAAGGGTGATTCTTTCTTTTTCACTCTACGATACATAATTGCAATCATATCCATCAATGGCAGCGCAAGTAAATATAAAGCCGTCACAGGCCTGAAAAGTGACTCACCGTTATCCCCTGGCTTTAACGATAATACTATTAGCCAAGTAATTAAAAAGCCAACAAGCATAGAGCCTGCATCGCCCATAAACACTTTATTTTTAAGCAACTTGAAGGGATTAATATTAAAAAATAAATATACGGAAAGCGCTACGATCATTGCTAAGCAAATTGTAAAAATAGTTGAGTGTGAGTTTATATATGCAAGTATTGCAATCCCACTTAATGACACTATTGAAGAAGCACCAACTAACCCATCAATACCATCCAACATATTGAACGCATTAATTGCAGCAACAACCGCAATGATTGTAAATAAAATACCAAATATACCCATTGAAATATTACCAAGACCTAATATATCACCTAGATGCGATATATAGTGGTCTTGATAAAATATTAAACTAACCGTAAATATAGACTGAAAAAACAATCTAACAGTAACACTCAAATCATACTTATCATCGAGTGCACCTAATAATACAATTCCCATTGCGACTATAAATAGTGATATCAGCTCACTGGTTACTGGTCCTACAATAAGCAAACTTGCAAAAGCACCGAAAAACACACAAATACCACCTATTAATGGCACCATGCCATCATGAAGCTTTCTTTCATTGGGCTTATCCAATAAACCAATGTTCACAGATACTTTTTTCATAATAATTAACGAAAAAAGTGTTACTAATGATGAATAAATGATAATACTCAATTTTTTGTCCTTGCAAACATTTTATATGAGTGAAAAAGAAAACCAAATAACATACCAATAAACATACCTATAATAACGATAAGAACACGCTTAGGTGAACTCGGCTTTTCAACCACTATAGGTGGATCTAATGTTTTTAAAACATATTCATCTCTTGCATTAGCTAACATTTTCTTTTGTAGTTGTTGCTCTATTAAATTATAAATTGCGCCTTTAACTTGACTGATATTGGTACTTTCAATTGATTTTTCTAAAAACTGAATATTTTTATTCGCTTCGCTTATATCGCGCATCTTCATTTGATTATTGAGCTCTGCGATCAGATTTACTAGCATTTCTTGAGCAACAACAGGCGAATAATGATTTATTGAAACTGTAATAAATCCGGTTGTTTTTTCAGTTGAAATTCTTAACGTATTTTTTTTAAAATATTTGAAAATCTCTTGTAACGACGGCTCTTTTGAAGAACCGTCGTCATTCTTAACCCATTTTGATTCAACAGCTAAATAGTCTGAGTCAAATATAGGTGTGTTATCTTTTTTATTCCAGCCTGTATGAGCCATTAACTCATCAGCATAAGAAAACTTCTTTATATAATTTGATATAAATTGATAGCTTCTTAAAATTTCTAGGCCTTCATTTACTTGTCCAGACCCTGATTCATTTAAATTAATACCGGCTAAAGATGCGACACCACCTAATTGAGATGACAATCCATCTAACAAACCACTATTTTTACTTTCGTTAGGCGCTAGTATTGTTGATGATGTATAAATATCAGCACGTGTAAAAGCAAATAATACAGCAATTAATGCAAATACAACTCCTGAAATAAAAATACTCCACTTGCCTTTGCGTATAAAATTAAATACATCTCTAAGGTCTATTTCCTGCTCTTCGAGCTTATATTTTTCTTTCACTATAGTTGCCTATATACTACTAATCGCAGCGACTGCTACACCAAGTTGATAAACGATCTGTGTAACGGTACTCCACAGCGTGAGATTGTCCATATAATTTGAGTTAAGCGGCACTACTATTGTGTCACCAGCTTCAATCAGCTGAGAATCATTAACAGCAAACCAACTACCACTATCAGGAATTTTAACTGAACCGTTTGCTTTAATAATGTAAATCCGTTCATCATCCGCACGCTCTTTTAAACCACCACTTAGGGCTATATAATCTTTAAAGCTGGTTCCTGCTTTGTATAAATGTGAGGTTGCGTAATTTACTTCACCGATGACGCTGATAGAGTCGCGTTTACTTGGCACATATAAAGTGTCACCATCTTGCAGCACTAAGCGTTGTTTGTCTTCAACGATTAAAGGTAAATCAATAACGAGTCTACCAACCGCTTCTACATTAGCTAAGTCATTGAGTAACTTATTCATCTCATCATACGAAAGTGAATTGCTACCGACCGAATTTTCAAAACTCTTCTGCGCTATATCTCTGCGTAATTCTTCAGATAACTTAGCGAGTTGCTGTTGCTCTTGTTTACGAATTGATTCTCGAGTGAAAATAGCTGCTTTTTCTTCGGCAAACTCTGAAAAACCACCAGCGCGCTCTAGTAAGTTAGTTAATGTTTCACCACGACGAATTGTATACGACCCAGGAAATTTAACTTCACCTTTTAGCTCAACTTTTACATTTTCTTGCCAGTTAGGGATTGAGAATACATTTAAACTGTCTTTACTACGAAGAATGCGATTATCATCAGACTCTCCAAGTATAGCTTTATGCAAATTAAACTTAATATGCTCTACTTTTGATGCATCACCAGCTAATATACGGGTAATTTCAGCTTGCTCTGTATAAGCAGATTCAAGTAGACCACCTGCTGCAATAATAAGATCATTGACCTCACTACCTATCGTTAATGGATAAATCCCTGGATAAGTAACATGACCATTGATCTCTACCAGTTGCATTGCTTGTCTAACATTTGCTTGCAGTTTTAACTTTGCGATAACCGGCTTTAGTAAGTTATTACGACTAAACAGAGCATAATCTTCAGGCTTTAGTTTTTGCTCTTCTTCTTCAGCTTTGCGTTTTGAGATTTCAGCAATAGTTAAGTTTGAAGTATCCTTTAGTTGTAATTCCATATCATCTGTAGCAACACCAATGTATTTTTCAAACTCTTTCTTTTGGTATTTATGCCATTGCTGAACTTTCACCTGCTGCGCTTGCTGTTCTTCGGTGAGGGCCATATTTTTTAAAGCTAACTCTTCAGCTTCTTTTTCTTCGTAACGACTAAAAACTAATAGTTTATCGTTTGCTTTTAACTCAAAGTCATGTGCAGTTGCTTTTACAATAGCTTGCGCTATGTCGAATTGACGCACTTCAATATCACCTGAAATATTAATTTCACGCACTAATAAAGCGTAACTAAGGTCAGCTTGTGGTAACAAATCGCCACGAACAGACGTTAATACATCCGAAATATGCTTGCCTTGATACCATTGATAATTACCTGGTCGTGCAACAGCACCAATTACACTAATTGAGTTTTGATACTGCAAGCTTACAGGATTAAAGCGAATTCTATCGCCATCACGTGGGATATACGCAATATCTTTGCCGCTAAAGTCTACTGATAAAATTTCTTTAGCATTGTAATTATTAAAACGCTCTACAATTGCTTTTTGTGCATACGCTCCAGGCTTCAAGCCACCGGCCATTTTTAATACGTCTTGGGCATTTTCATTATTCTTCAATTCAAATATAGCTGGGCGCTTCACTAACCCTTCAACGGCTACTTGTGAACCAACTGGTGGAATAAATACTACATCCCCTGGCTTTAAGATGATGTCGTTGCGGCTATCACCTTTTATAAGTAGATCATAAAGATCAAAGTTTGCAACAACTTTACCAGCACGTTTAACTTGAATGTTACGCAAAGATGCAATTTCAGATACACCGCCGCTAATAAACAAAGCATGTGACACTGTGGTCAACGACGATACGCTATAACTACCCGGCTTATGTGCTTCACCCAATACTAAGATACGCATGCTGCGTAATTTTCCTAGCGATACAAACGCTTTTACACCTATAACTTCTTGTGCAACTTTGGCTTTGATAAGTTCTTTTATTTCGCCGAATGTAAGTCCAGCAACTTCAACAGGGCTTAAATTAGGGATATTAATTCGGCCTTCGCGATCCACATTAACTTCATAGCTTTCACTTTCCTTGCCATAAAAATTAATTTTTAATTGATCACCACGGCCAATTAGATATGTTTCTGGTACTGCCGCATTTTCACTTGGCATAAATGTAGTTGGCTCGCCAGAAAATAACTCGTAGCCAAATGGTTTTATTTCGTCTAATTGTGGCTTAAAGCGCTCTTCGTCTGTTAACTCAGGCTCTTCTTGTAATTGGCGAGGCTGAATTGTAGGCTCATCCTCTTTTATTGAGCTTGATGATGATTTACCGGTAATTGTGGATAGATCGACACCATACTGCTTTGCCAGAGCCTCTTGCTGGGCTTTTGGCAGCTTTTTAAATTGTTCAATCTGCGCTGCACTCGGTGTAAATGCAAATGCAGATGCTGTTGTTAACAGTAAAAAAGTTATTAAAAATCGTTTAAAAAGCATCACAAGTAGGTTTATCCCAAGAACTACAGCCAAAAGATTGGCTATTCTACATTATTTCACTACAAATAAAAAAGAGACTTTCGTCCCTTTATTTCACTTAAATGTCACTAAATAGAGCTAAACTGTTAAAAACTGTAAACCAGTGTCAGCGACGTTTCTGTGTCTGTACTTTCTTTATCATCAGCAACATCTGAGTTGTTGGTGATGTTGTAAGCAACTTTCATTTGTAATGAGCCATTTATCTTAGCTAAAAGTGCAGTCTCTGAGCGTGTTTTAGTGTTGGTATCACCATATTCAACTGCAACTAACTGAGTAAACTTAGCGTTGTCAGATATCTGCCAATTATAATCAAGCTTACCTAAAGCAATAACTTCACCTTCACGCTCACCAGCTAAAGAGTTGCCATTTTCATCTACTTCACTACTTGTATCAGGGTATTGAAAATATTTATAACCAGGACCAATTTCAGCATTTAGCCACATGTCAGAACGATCTAACAAGCGTTGACCATAACCAGCTGAGATAACCGACTCACTGCGATAAGCGCCAAAGTAATCTGAAACATGTGAACCATAGATATATAAATGAGCATGATCTTCATTTAATTTATAGTTACCTTGTGCTGATAACGAATATTTTTCGTTAGTACGCTGCTTTTCTTTTATACCCGCTTCATTTTCAACGTTGTCTTCTTTATAAAGACCGTTAATTTTATATTCGTTATTCCAGCTTTCTAAGTTATGTAATGCCTTGATGCCACCCTTAAGAGTGGTTGTTTCAGTATTACCGCTAGTTATGATTGCACCTAGCTCACTGGTAACTTCCCATGTTCTAGCGTCTTCTGCGAATGCGTTAGTTGTAGCTGATACTGCAACTAAAATTGATAAAAGCTTTAATTTCATTAAAAATAACCTTTGTTACTTGTATATTGATTAATCTTGCTTGTGCAAATGAACATCCATTTGCGGAAACGGAATAGTGATATCCGCATCATCTAATGCGATTTTAATGTTCTCAATTAAAGACCAATAAGTTGGCCAGTAATCGCCTGAGTTAACCCACGGACGCACAATGAAATTTACGCTTGAATCTGCTAGTTCAGACACTGATACGTTATAAGCTGGATCTTTAAGAATGCGTGACTCTTGATCTAGTACTGATTTAAGTACTTCTTTTGCTTTGCGTAAGTCTGCATCGTAACCAACACCAATAACTAGATCGATACGGCGAGTTGATTCGCGCGAGTAATTAATAATTGAGTCAGACATAATTTTAGAGTTTGGCATGATGATAACTTTGTTATCTGGTGTGCGTAGTTCAGTAGAGAAAATTTCGATTTTTTTCACTGTACCAGCTTTACCGCCAGCTTCGACATAATCACCCGATTTGAAAGGACGAAGTAATATAATAAGTACGCCAGATGCGAAGTTAGATAATGAACCCTGCAGTGCTAAGCCAACTGCTAAGCCTGCAGCACCTAAAATAGCGATAAATGAAGTGGTTTCTATGCCTATTTGTGACAACGCCATTAAGATTGTTGCCATAAATACGATGGCATAAACAATGCTTGATACGAACGAACCTACAGCTTTATCTACTTTCTTTTTATCGAATGCTTTTTCAGTTAGGTTAGAGCAAAATTTTGCAACACGACCGCCCAGTAAAAAGATCACCAATGCAATTACAGCTTGAATGCCATAATGCAAAATCAAACCTGAGTTTTCGTTTATCCAGTTAAGTATTGTATCCATTATCACTCCTGATATTCAGTATTAAGCAGTTTGCTGGTTAAATTATATCTGATTTCAATTTATTATTTAATTAATTAATCTATTTATCTTTAAAAGAACGTCTTTAGGGTTAATTTTTATTTTACCCAACCAGATAAAAAACGATTTAAACATTCATTCTCTGGCTGCTTTATGAACAAAAATATTCAATTTTAAATTTTTTTCACTTTTTTTGCTCTTAACCCTTCACAAGATTTATTATTTTATGTATTATCCGCGCCACACCAAACAAGGTGTGTTGTGGCGGTTGTAGCTCAGTTGGTAGAGCCCCGGATTGTGATTCCGGTTGTCGCGGGTTCAAGCCCCGTCAATCGCCCCATCTTTTCCCTTCTTATCTCAATATCAAATACGTTCTTAAAATTCCATTTTATTTATTAATTAATATTAAGCACAAACCAAAAATAATGGCTGAAGCCTGTTCCTACAAGAAATATACACATGCATTACTCGTATGAGAGCGCTTTAGCGCCGATTGGTTGTTGCATATAACCTAAGCCTAAACACAATCACGGCTGAAGCCTGTTCCTACAAGCAACATACAATACACACACATGACCTCGTAGGAGAGCACTTTAGCGCCGATTGGTTGTTGCATATAACCTAAGCCTAAACACAATCACGGCTGAAGCCTGTTCCTACAAGAAATATACACATGCACCATCCGGTAGGAGAGCGCTTTAGCGCCGATTTCATAATTTAATCTATACTTCATTAAACCGTTTTATATTTAAAGGATTAAAATGAAACTTCGGTCACAGCAGCTACGTCAACATCGTCACTCTATTATTAACCACTATTATTCTGTGACCACATTTACACATCAACGAGTTAAATTATTTGAGGATTTTTGTAATGCGCGAATTCTAATACGCTCACTAAAACAATCTGATTTAAATGGCTTAACTAAAACAATTTGCTTTGTAATAATGCCTGATCATATGCATTGGTTATTGCAGCTGAAAACACAAGATTCGCTATCTTCGGTGGTGGCTAAAGTGAAAGGGCGTACATCATTTCTCATGCAAAAAGCTAAAAATGAGCAAATTTGGCAAGCTGGTTTCTACGATTCATTAATTCGAGATGAAGAACATTTATTACATCAAGCAAGATACATAGCTGCCAACCCAATGAGAGCCGGTATTGTTGACAACCTTGGAAGTTATCCCCATTGGGATTGTATTTATTTAACCCCCTCTGAACATGACTAACATAATCACGGCTAAAGCCTGTTACTACAAGAAATATACACATGCACCATCCGGTAGGAGAGCGCTTTAGCGCCGATTGGTTGTTGCATATTATCTAAGCCTAAACACAATCACGGCTGAAGCCTGTTCCTACAAGGAACATACAATACACGCACATGACCTCGTAGGAGAGCGCTTTAGCGCCGATTGGTTGTTGCATATAACCTAAGCCTAAACACAATCACGGCTGAAGCCAGTTCCCACAATAAATACACGCATGCATTATCCCATAGGAGAGCACTTTAACGCCGATTGGCTTTTGCATATAGCCTAGGCCTAAGCAAAATCACGGCTGAAACCTGTTCCTACAAGAAATATACACATGCATTATCCCGTAGGAGAGCGCTTTAGCGCCGATTGGTTGTTGCGTATAACCTAAGCCTAAGCACAATCACGGCTGAAGCATGTTCCTACAAGAAACATACACATGCATTATCCCGTAGCAGAGCGCTTTAGCGCCGATTGGTTGTTGCATATAACCTAAGCCTAAACACAATCACGGCTGAAACCAGTTCCTACAAGAAATATACACATGCACCATCCGGTAGGAGAGCGCTTTAGCGCCGATTAGCGTACCCTCGCTAACTTTACTCTCGCCAGCTCGCAAGCTGCTTTCTTGCAGACAAAAAAATGCCACCTTTCGGTGGCATTACACACGGGATTATTTCTACATTATAGAAATTCTTTTCAAAAATCAGGTTCTAGGTTCTAGGTTCTAGGTTCTAGGTTCTAGGTTCTAGGTTCTAGGTTCTAGGTTCTAGGTTCTACAAAGCTAAACTTTTACCTTGAACCTTTCAACTTTAATCTTACTTCCAGCTTTTCATCTTGTGCCCTTTTACAGCATAGAAAAGAATGAATAAATAACAAGGTAACATTACGATATAAGCGCCCTGCTGGGCCGCGGCAGAATCCACACCACCACTTGCTAGACCCCAAAATAGAGGACCAAATGCCCCACCGGCGATGCCCATTACAAGCAGGCCAGAACCAACACTGGTTAATTTACCTAACCCAGACAACGCTAACGGCCATACCGCAGGCCATACAATAGCATTAGCAAATCCTAACACAGCTATCATCAATAGTGTATCTGGTAATTGCACTTCTAAACCAAGCGCTGTTGCGATCACAACTGAACTAGTATCGCTAAATACCACGGCAAGTGTTAATACACAGCCTAAAATTGCAGACACACTTAGCGCTGCTTGCTGCGAAATAACACGCGGAATAAGCACAATACCAACTATATAACCTAACACCATGCAGCTCATTGTATAAGAGGTCATGACACTATATTTTTCAATACCTAGCGACAATGCAAAAGTACCAATGGTATCGCCTGCAATCACCTCCACGGCTACATAAACGAATAATGCAACCACACCTAATGCTAGGCTTGGGTGAGAAAGTGCTTCTTTTACTTGTCCTTTAGCACCTAGCTCCTCATCATCAATAAGCTCTGGTAATGGCATTTTTGTCACTGCAAATGCCAATGCACCAATAAATAGCGCTAACCCTAAATAAGGATAAATTAAACTATTTGCCATTGAATCAATTTCAGCTTGTGATAAATCTTTACCAACAAGGCCGGTGAAATCACTTAGAATTAATGCTGTAAATACGATTGGCGCAATCACGCCAGCGCCTTTATTCAATATCCCCATGATGCTCACACGTGCTGCGGCCGATTCCTCAGGCCCAATCCGAACAACATACGGGTTAACTGCAGTTTGCAACAAGGTTTGCCCTGCCCCCATAACCAACTGCGCAAATAAAAACAGCACAAATACTTGAGTTTTTGCAGCTGGAATAAATAATAAACCTGCCACCATCATGGTTGCCATACCGAGTGCCATGCCATTTTTATAACCGACTTTACGAATGATCATCGCCGACGGTACAGCAGTAAACGTCACCGCTATATAAAACGAGAATAAAATCAGTGAGGCTTGAAATGGACTCAGCTGTAATACTTGTTTTAAGTATGGCATTAGTGAACCATTTAACCAGGTTGCAAAACCTAGGATAAAAAATAAAGTGGCAACAATGGCCATGGGTATAAAATTACTTTGTTTATTTATTTTTGACACTGTGGCTTCCATAAAACTTCTTCTTATTGCGAGCTATCGTTATAATTATTTATTGCAATTAAGTTCAAAAAACTTAAATCGACGATTAGCGTTGCTGTATTTTATAACACCTTGGCGACATTTAAATGACAATGTAGAAACAAAAATGACAGCGCTGCCATAAAACTTTACGTTAATTACAGCCATATTACTAGTAACAATTTATTTTACAACGACACAAAAAAGGGCCTTTATGGCCCTTTCAAAACGTAATTAGTTACTAATATATTAATTTATATGAGTAATTCTGCTTTTTAGTTTGCTATCTAAGCTACTACGTAATGCTACAGACTGCTGTTCAGAAACACTGATCGGAGCTGTATATTGCTGCCAACTCGCGCCATTATCTAAACTATACTCGGTATTTAAATATGTAAATGGCGTATTAACCTCAAGCTGACCATTGTTAATCACGCCACCGGGTACCGGCAAATGTAAAGTTATGCCTGCATTGGCCAATTTATTAAGCTCTTTCAAACCAACTGCAGCAGAGAATTGTGCCCAGTCTTTTTCTTGGCTTTTACGATCAACCTGCTCGCCTTCCCATGGTGCTTTATGCCATGCACGCTCAGCAACAGACAGAATACGCGGGAATATCATTGCCAATACTTGATCTTCGGTTCGAATAGTTTCAGACCAAACTTGTCCTTGCATACCTAAGATGTTTTCTGGCTTTTCTAATTTTGGTAGTGGACGACCAACTAAAGCTTCAAGGTTATCTATCGGCTCCCGTGTTCGGGTGTAATCTGCATTTGCATACACATCGTCTGGCATATAATTAAATGCTTTTTTAGTATCGGTATAGCGAGTTGCCCAATAATACCCACGTTCTTCTGGGTGAGCTTCATAAGGATGGTCAAAGTATAAGTGTGTACCATGCGATAGAATCACTTGGTAGCCAGCATTGGCAAGGCGATAAGCTCTGTCTGCAACACCCCACTCCCAAATATTGTCCCAGACGTTTGCTGTAAAGGTTTTGTTTGGAAACTCGTCGCGCTTAAATGGGTTTGTTTGGTCATACATTAAACCATCTTCCCATGCGCCAGGCGAAATCCCGCGTTTTTCAAGTAACTTGGCCACACGTTGTGTAAAGTAAGGTTTAAGATCTGCGGCACCGGCAACACCATTATTTGGATCGGCAAACATTGCTTGGCATATTGGCGAGCCAACCCATGAACCGGCCCCTACTTCATCACCACCAAAGTGCAAGTTAGTCAATTGCACACCGGCTTCGCGGTACATTTGTTGTAATTCGTAAGTAACCTTATCTAAAAAAGCGTAGGTTGAATCCATACATACGTTCATCGAGTTATCTTTGTAGTTTTGCACCGTCATATAAACCGAGGTGTCTTTTGGATCACTCAATAAATACTGGGTTGCAGCACTGATATCGACTTGCTGCGTTTCTTTCCCCGCATTCTTTTTATTAACAAGCTTATTTTTGGCTACTCGTTGCGCCTCATCGGCAAGCTTATGATAACGTGCTTCCATTGCTTTAATTGATGCGCGAGCATGCCCCGGCCCTTCAATTTCTGGAATAATCTGAATATGGCGATCTTTAGCAAACTTTAATAATTCAACAAATTCACTACGAGTTAAGTAACCGTTACCTGAGCCGGATTTAAATGGTCCGGTGCCTAACTGGGTTAATAAACATTCTCTTTCTTCAAGGTCAAAACAGCGATAACCACCAATATCAGTTAACTCTGGTAATCCTGGAATTTCTAAGCGCCAACCTTCATCTTCGGAAAAGTGCCAATGTAGTTTATTCATTTTATAACGCGCCATTTGCTCAACCAATTTGAACATAGCGTCTTTACCGTGATAATTACGGCCATTATCATAGTGCATGCCACGCCAGCCATAGCGTGGGCTGTCTTCAATCTCAAGTTGTGGAATGTCTACAGTCCCTTGGCTATTTGCTGGGAGTAGATTAAGTAAGCTCTGCATGGCATAGAATACACCGGCATTATCACTACCAACAATTTCAATACGATCGTCATCTATTTCAAGAGTGTAACTTTCTGATTTACCATCGGCCAACTGTGGATTTACTTTTAAGCTGATCAGTTTTTCTTTTGCTAGTTTGATGTGATCTGGCTGGGCTTTTAAGGTCAGGCCATAGTCATCTTGCAAATCTTGCATAAACACCATGACTTCGTTCTTTAACTGACCTTGGAAAGTGATCTGCCAGCTGCTATCAAGTGTCGCAGTGCCGCGATTAAACTCTACTTTTTGTGGCTTTGGAATGATCCGCTTTAATGCGTCTTGTTGCGATACTTGACTTGTCGTTTGTTGATTACGCTCAAAACGCACTTGTGGGGTGACTAATACCGTTAAATCTTTTGGCTCGTTATAACGGCGCAGTTGATTTTCACGCTCAAACGGTGCAACAAACTGGGTCATATCTTCACTGTCAGTATTTGCAAAAATAGCCGGTTTATTATCACCAGAGACAAAAAAAGCACGTGGCATAAAGTCAGAATAAGCAACCACCCAAACTTGAGCGTCAAACTCAAGTACTAAGCTTTTACCTGAAGCTAACCCTGTAAAGTTTTTAGTTGGGGTAATGCGGTGTAAATCGCCATTTACGTGTTCAATATTTAAACCCGCAACTAGCTCAGTACTGATCTTACGAACTGAGTGAATATACAACTGCCAGTCACTTTCACCTGCAGGAAGTGCAATATCAGATTGGTTGTTTAGTGTAATTGTCCCTAAAAAACCAGCGGCTTTATTATGAAAGTTATCAACCACAGCAAATGTCAGGGTGGTTTCTTTGGCAAAGTTATTCACATCATTTTGCGAAAACTGCGCCTGCGCCATTAATGGCATTATCGCGATCAAACTTGCTAAAGTTCGCTTTTTAAAATCCATTGCTCTCTCCTCGTTGTATACCCTAAGACTACGCATTTCCCCCCACGTAATCTGTTATTTATTATTATTTATTCACCTCCATCATATAAAAGATAAAATGACAGCGCTATCATTAATTGAAAGAATAGGGAATAGGGAATAAGCGGTAAGCGGTAAGCGGTAAGCGGTAAGCGGTAAGCGGTAAGCGGTAAGCGGTAAGCGGT